>DAINNP010000281.1:0-2944 GCA_036735785.1 Rhodoferax sp.
GTGGCTTTGACCTTGGCCAGTGCAAAGCGGGTGCCGTTTTTCCCCTCACGGGTCTCTGCCAGGCCTACGAGGTGGCCGGCAATCAGTCCGTCGATCATGCTCACTCCTGGGGGCTCAGTTCCAGACGTTTCAGATCAAACCCCTGCTGACCCAACCGGGTCAGCAAGGCCTGGTATGCCACCGACTCTACCTTAGGGCTGCGGGACAGCACCCACAAGTATTCGCGCTTGGGCTCGCTCACGGCCACCAACTGATACTGCTGATCCAGATCAATCACCCAGTAGTCACCCCACACCATGGGCAGGAAAGACAGCCACGCCGGCGCAAAGCGCACTTGCAGCTTGGGCGAGTTGGCAGGGCCCACTTGGCGGGCGGCCCCCAAAGCCTCGGTCGTCTGGCCATCCGCCGTGACACATCGGTTCAGCACCTGCACAGAGCCGTCCGGCTGGGCTTGGTAGTCGGCGCGGGTATTGCGCACACACTTTTTTTGAAAGCTGTTGGGGTACTTGGCAATCTCGTACCAGGTGCCCATGTAGCGGGGCACATCGAGCGACGCAATCGGCTGCAAGGCCGTTGGCTGGGCGTGGGCCATGGCACTCCCCATGGCCAGGATTGCAGCACCACACCAATTAAGCAATAGGTTTTTCATGGGGGCAGTATGCACGGGTGCGCGGCCCGCATCTGGGCTGCAGCGAACAGTTTTACAAGGCGTATTCCCGAAGTTGCTCCAGACTGACCCGCTCCAGCGCTTTGGCGTGGGTCGCCTCGAGGTGCACGGGTGGCGCTACTCCGGCCTGGAGCGCCTCCAGCCAGCGGTTCACGCACAAGCACCAGCGGTCCCCAGGGCGCAGTCCCACGAAGCGGTATTCCGGGCGCGGCGTGCTCAGGTCATTGCCGCGCTGCAGCGAATAGGCCAAAAAGTCTGAGGTGACCTTGGCACACACCACATGGGTGCCATGGTCGTGTGCATCCGTATTGCAGCAACCATCGCGGAAGAACCCGGTCAGCGGGTCAAACGAGCAGGCTTGCAGGGCAGTACCCAAAACATTCAGGGCGGACATTCTCGACTCGCTTTCAGACAACAAACAATGGCCCCCAAGGACACGGGGGGGCGCCGATTCCCACAAAATACAGGGCATCGAATGCTGCCACAGTGGCAAGCAACTTTTGTACTTACGGCTATTCAGGACGCGACCATGGACAACGACGACGAACGCTGCTGCGGAACCGGCACCTGCATCATTAACGACGAAGGCCTCTGCTGGTGCGGCCAGCAATGGAATGGCACCGCCATGTGCCGCCCCGGGTCTGCAGAACAGGCAACACCTGCCAGCCAACCGATCGACCCAGACACTGAGGACGGCGGACCATGACAGCGGCAACCCCCTCGGCCCCCCTGCCCTTGCCACGGTGGGCTGCCCGCTTGGGCTATGCCGGTGCATTGCCATTTGTGGCGCTCGCCGCTGCGACATGGCTGGCGCCCACCGCCTACCGCGGCCACGCCGCGTCAGCCTTGCTAGCCTACGGCGCCACCATCGCGAGTTTCATGGGGGCCATCCATTGGGGATTGGCCATGCGCGGGGCGCTGACGCCTCAACCGGGCCCGTTTGTGTGGGGGGTGTTCCCCAGCTTGGTGGCATGGGTAGCCCTGCTGCTGCCTGCAGCGCAGGGCCTGGTCACACTGGCTCTGTTGTTGGGCATGTGTTTGGCAGTAGACCGCCGCAGCTACCCTGCCTACGGCTTGTCACCCTGGCTACCGATGCGCCTCCACTTAACCTTGGCTGCGGCTCTCAGCCTGCTGGCAGGGAGCCTGGCGGTATGAGCCGGCTCCAAGTGGCACTGAGCGAGTCCGACATTTCACGCATCGTGGAAATGGCGTGGGAGGACCGCACCGCGTTCGAGGCGATTGAAGCGCAGTTCGGTCTGAATGAGTCGGCGGTGGTGGATCTGATGCGCAAGCACATGAAAGCCAGCTCTTTCCGGATGTGGCGCAAGCGCATGGCAGGCCGCACCACCAAACACCTCGCTTTGCGCTCACCCGCCGTGCAACGGCACCGCGCCAGCCACACCCGGCAGGCATAAAAAAAGGCCTGCAAGCAGGCCTTTCCTGTAAATCGCAGGCCGCTGGGGCCACTGTGTTTATTGCTCCACGAAGGCGCGTTCCACCACGTAGTCGCCTGGCGTGGTGGTGTTGCCTTCCTTGAAGCCTTTGGCATCCAGAATCTCGCGCATGTCTTTGTTCAAGCCGGGGCTGCCGCAGATCATGATGCGATCTGTCGCGGGGTCCAGCGGGGGCAAGCCCAGGTCGGCCGGCAACTGGTTGGATTCGATCAGCGTGGTGATGCGGCCTTGATGCTCGAATGCCTCACGGGTCACCGTGGGGTAGTAGAGCATTTGCTTGCTGACCATTTCACCCAAGAACTCGTGCTTGGGCAGCTCGTTCTTGAAATAGTCGTAATAGGCCAGCTCTTTGACTTCGCGCACACCGTGCACCACGATCACTTTTTCAAACTTTTCGTAAGTCTCAGGGTCACGGGCCACGCTCAAGAACGGTGCCAGTCCGGTACCGCTGCCCAGCAGGTACAGGTTTTTGCCGGGCAAGAGGTAATCAATCAACAAAGTACCGGTGGGCTTGCGACCGATCACAATTTTGTCGCCGACCTTGATGTGCTGGAGCTTGGAGGTCAGCGGGCCGTCTTGCACCTTGATGCTCAAAAACTCCAGGTGCTCTTCATAGTTGGCACTCACGATGGAGTACGCGCGCAGCAGCGGTTTGCCGTTGTCTTGCATCAGCCCGATCATGGTGAAATGGCCATTCGAGAAGCGCAGCGCAGGGTCACGCGTGGTGGTAAAGCTGAACAGGCGGTCTGTCCAGTGGTGTACGCTTAAAACTGTTTCTTCCAGAAATGCACTCATGGGGGCCTTGCTTCAGGGTCGGAATGGG
>DAINNP010000282.1:0-2921 GCA_036735785.1 Rhodoferax sp.
GTTTCCTTGATTTCGTAGAAGCGGGTGGTCGGGCTGCCGGCTTTAACGCGGATCCAGTCCGGTTTTTTGAGCACTTCGCCTTGTTGCACCTTGACCGGGATGCGCGCCAATTTAGCCTGGGCTTTTTGCTTGGCCAAGGGGTTGTAATCGGCGGTCGATTGGGCCTCGCGCACCGTGGGGTTCGCGGTGCTGTGTTCGCGCTTCGTGTCGAGGGAGGTGTCGCTTTGGCTCATGGTGTGGCGTCTCTGCTGCGGGGCCGTGGCCCCGGGCGCACCTTAAGGTGCAAGGTAAGTGGCGAGTTTTTGGCCCAGTACGTCTGCGGCATCTTGCCAGCTGACTTGAACCCCGATTGTAGAAAGGTCTATCGTTTGCAGCTGCGAATAGCCGCAAGGGTTGATGCGCGAGAAGGGTTCCAGGTCCATGGCTACATTTAACGCGACGCCGTGGTACGTGCAGTTGCGGCTGACCTTGATGCCCAGCGCCGAAATTTTGCCCAGCCCTGTGAAGTCCGGGTCTTGGTGGTTAGTCGCTCCCATGCGGGGGCGCTGCTCCAAGGGGGTGTGGCCGCAAGGGTCACTCAGCCGGACGTATATGCCCGGTGCGCCCGCCACGCGGTGGCCGGTCACGCCAAAATGGAACAGGGTTTTGATCACCGCCTCTTCGATGCGATAGACGTATTCTTTGACGAAATAGCCCGCCCGTTTGAGGTCGATCATCGGGTAACCCATCACCTGCCCGGGGCCGTGATAGGTCACCTGGCCGCCACGGTTGGTTTGCACGACCGGAATGTCGCCCGGCATGAAGATGTGTTCAGGCTTGCCTGCCAAGCCCTGTGTGTAGACCGGCGGATGCTCACATATCCATAGCTGATCACGCTCTTCTGAAGCAGGGCCTACGGGCCTTTCGTTCGTAAAGCGCTGCATGGCCTCATAGGTCGGCACATAGTCCAACCGGCCGCGCTGAGACAGGTTTATCGCCACAGGCTTACAGCACCACTTTCACCATGGGGTGCGTCGACAAGGTGCGGTACAACTCGTCGAGTTGCTCGCGACTGGTGGCAGTCACCGTGATGGTGACGCCAAGGTAATTGCCGCCCTTGCTTTCACGGAGTTCAATGGTCTCGGCGTCAAACGCGGAGTCAAATTGTTGCGCAATCATGCTGATGGCATGCACCAAGCCATCGACCTTGTGGCCCATCACTTTGATGGGGAACAGCGATGGGTACTCAATCAGGGACTCAGCGCGTGGGTTGTTTGTGTTGTCGCCTGGGGGCGTTTGTGTGGCCATGCTCGCGCCTTTCTAGGGTTGTCTGCGGCCCAAAGGTCATTGACCTATTGGCTGCTGCGGTGTCAGATGAGCCGGATTATCGCTTTTGGTGGTCCGGGCATACGCCAGACGAATGTCGGGGCGCTGTGAGTGAAGTCGCAGCCGCCTTTTTGATTCGCTGTGGTCTTTTAGGTGGGTTTCTACGTATAATCGGAGGCTGTGCATTGAACTGGGTAGCGGTCTGAGCGCGATTTTGACAATGACAAACACGCACGCAGACCACGGGTCCATAGGCGCTGACAATCCAGATGGGGTGGCAGATGAAGAGTTCAAGCCCCTGACAGCTGAAGAAGCTAATCAATGGCGCCGGCGCAACCCTTCGGTATCCCCTTGGTGGGTCATCGGCATGCAGGTTGTGGCTGCTTTGGTGGTGGCAGTGGTTGTTGGTTGGGGTTTCGGGCGCGCGGCGGGGTTCTCTGCTGCGTACGGAGCACTGGCGGTGATTGTTCCTGCAATGGTGTTAGCCCGCGGATTGCGCAGGCAGTCCCTGTTGAAGGACTCCGGGGCGGCCTTTTTGAGTTTTGTGGTGTGGGAAGTGGTGAAGGTGGTTTTGACAGTGGCCTTGCTGCTGGCAGCTCCGAAGCTGGTTCCCTCGCTGAATTGGTTGGCCCTTGTGGCTGGCTTCGTGGTGACGATGAAGGTGTATTGGGTGGCCGCGTGGCTGCAATCCAAGCGCCAGCATCCCGCTGAAAACCTTTGAATTTTGGTGACATATGGCTTCTGAAAACGCTGAAACCCATGCCCCATCTGCTGGTGAGTACATCCAGCATCACCTGCAGCATTTGCAGAAAAACTTTGACTTCGAAAGCGTTAAGCAAACGAGCATTGTTGACTTCAGCCTGTTTAACCTCGACTCCGTGTTTTTCTCGGTCGTTTTGGGTGTCCTAGGTTGTTTCTTGCTGTGGAATGCTGCTCGCAAGGCGACATCTGGTGTTCCCGGCCGTTTCCAGGCTGCTGTTGAGATCCTGTCCGAAATGGTGGAGAACCAGGCCAAGGGCGTGATCCACAACGCTACTAGCCGCAAACTGATTTCTCCCTTGGCCTTGACCGTGTTTGTCTGGATTTTCCTGATGAACGCGATGGACATGCTGCCAGTCGACCTGATTCCTGCTATCTGGCATAGCGCAGGCCCCGCCTTGGGCTTCAAAGACTACATGCGTGTGGTTCCGACTGCCGACTTGTCTACGACACTGGGCTTGTCCTGCTCCGTTTTGTTTGTCTGCTTGGTTTACAACATCAAGATCAAGGGTCTGGGTGGCTGGGCGCACGAATTGATTGCTGCACCGTTTGGTGATCACTGGGCTCTGTACCCCGTGAACTTCCTGATGCAGATGATTGAATACCTTGCCAAAACCGTGTCCCATGGCATGCGGTTGTTCGGCAACATGTTTGCAGGTGAGTTGGTGTTCATGTTGATTGCCCTGATGGGTGGCGGCTGGGCGCTGTCGGCAACCGGAGTTGGTTTGGCCATTGGTCACATCGTCGCCGGAACCGTGTGGACACTGTTCCACATCCTCGTGATCACCTTGCAAGCCTTCATCTTTATGATGTTGACGCTGATCTACACCGGTCAAGCGCACGACGCACATTGATGT
>DAINNP010000283.1:0-2899 GCA_036735785.1 Rhodoferax sp.
TCTTTGCTTTTGAAGTGGTAGAACGGCGAGCCGCTTTGCATGCCGGCAGCGTTGGCGATGTCTCGGGTGGTGGTTGCGGCGAACCCTTGGCGGCGGAAGAGCTGGGCTGCGGCTTTGAGCAGTTCGTGGCGTCGGTTGCCGTCATCCCGCTCGTCTTCGGTTTTGCGGGGACGGCCACGCGGGCGTTTGGCCTCGGGCGGCGGGTTTTCTGCGGACAAGGGTTCGAGCGACATGCCAACACCTTACCAAAGCGCATCATTTATAGCAAGCAAACGCTTGGTATAAATAAACCGTATCAGTGTGCGCCAGTGTGCCGAGCCGGAATGGCACGCGTTTCACCGACGGCCATAACAGAGAACCGGTCCTCCGCGACCTTGAGTGCGCGCCTGGCAAGCACCAGATCCTGCGGCGGCTGGTCCAGCGGCTCATCGGTCAGCGCGAAGGTACCCCAGTGCATGCCGACGCTGCGCTTGGCGCCCAGGTCGAGGTGCATCTGTACCGCTTCGTCTGGGTTGACGTGCTGCTCGCGCATGAACCAACGCGGCGCATAAGCGCCGATCGGCAAGAGGGCAACATCAAAACCGCCGCCCAGGGCCTCCGTCTGGCGCTGGGCAAGCCGCAAACGAGTGTCGGCAAAGTCTTTGCTGTAACCGGTGTCGCCCCCAAAGTACCAGTGCAAATCACGCCCCAACACGGCCCAGCCACCCCACAGGGTGGCGCTGCGGTCCGCCACACCGCGGGCGGACCAATGCTGCACCGGCGTAAGCACAAAGTCCACGCCGCGCACCGTGTGTTGCTGCCACCAGTCCAACTCCACCACACTATCAATGCCCAGCGCCTCGAACCAGGGCTTAAGGCCCAGGGGTACCAGAAACAATGTGCGCCCGCCTTCTTCCAATGCTTTCTGGTGCAATGCAAGGACACTAGTGCGGTCCAGATGGTCATAGTGGTTGTGGGAGATGATGACCACATCGACTGGCGGCAAAGCCGCCAACGCCACACCAGGCGCTACCACCCGTTTGGGGCCGAACAGTTGCACCGGCGAGGCGCGCTCGCTGAAGATGGGGTCGGTCAGCACATTCAGCCCCCCGGCCTGCACCAGCAAGCTGGCATGGCCGACCCAGGTAATGGCTGGTGGCGAGCCAGACTGCCCTGCGTTGCTCGCCGGCGCGGAGCGCTGATAACCCTGAATGCGCGCCAGATCGGGGGCTAGCTGCGGCGTGGGGATCTGCGCCGACTGGGGCAGCCCTTCACGCCAGGACTCCCACTGCCAGCGCAAAAACTCAGAAAAAGGCTTGTTGACCGCACCCACGTAATGGTTGCGGAACCCATCAGGCGTGTGATGCGGCTTGCTAGGGTCGTAATGAGGGTTGGCAGCGGTCAGATGGGTCGCGCACATTGCTACAAAAAACATAGCTACTTGCGCAATACCTACGAGAGCTAGAGGCCTATTTTCCATAAAGAGACACCATGTGCATAAACCCCGATTAGGCCAGAAGGCTGCGCTTGCAGCCTGCCACTGCGGCCTTCAGACTTTGCTGAAGTCCGGCTTGCGTTTTTCCATGAACGCGGTGAAGGCTTCTTTGGCTGCGGGTTGACCCAACATGGAACCAAAGCTAACGGCCTCTTCATCAATGCGCGCCAGAACCTGCTCCATCTGCCCCTTCTTGAGCAGGCGTTTGGTTTCGATCAACGAGGCGATGGGCTTGGCAGCCAGCTTATGGGCTTGCAATTGGGCAATGCCATTGGCCTCCAGCGGAGGTACAACCCGATTTGCCAAGCCCACTTCGAGTGCCGCCTCGGCCATGAAGGGCTCGCCCAGCAGCAGCGCCTCGGCGGCGCGGTGGTATCCCAGCATCTGCGGCACCAGCAGGCTAGAAGCCGCCTCGGGGCACAGACCCAAATTCACAAAAGGCATGGAAAAAGCCGCATTGTCACCGGCATAGACCAGGTCGCAGTGGAACAACATGGTGGTGCCAATGCCCACGGCCGGGCCACACACGGCCGCCACGATGGGCTTGGGAAAGGACGCAATCGCTCGCAAAAAGCGGAACACCGGTGCATCCTGCGTGGTGGGCGCGTTGCTCAAAAAGTCGCCAATGTCGTTACCAGCGCTGAATACGGTGGCGTCCCCCTGAAACACTACGACCCGCACACTTGCATCGGTGGCAGCGGCCTCCAGCGCATCCGCACAAGTCGCGTACATGGCTTTGGTGAAAGAGTTTTTCTTTTCCACCCGGTTCAAGGTGATGGTGGTTACACCGCTGTCAGCGTGGATGAGGATATCTGGCATGGTCTGTCTCTCAGTAAATTGGAGTGCTCCGATTGGATCACTGTTTGTAATAGACGATCTGATGGGTGGTCACCAGCAGCACACCGGCTTCGTTCCAAAGCTGGCTGGTCTGGTCAAAAAAACCATTGCGAAAGGCCTGCGCCTGCGCCTGCCCCAACAGGTAACCGGTGCCGGTCTGGGCCAATTGCTCGGTGCTGGCGTGGAAGTAAACCGTCAATGACACGGTGCCCACAGGCACGTGGGTGGCCCGGCGGATGAACACCCGGGGAAAGAAAACATCGGAGATGCAAGCCAGCGACGCAAAGTCCAGGGGGCGTGGCGGGTTATCACGCACCCAGATTTGCGAGAGGCTACTGTGGCCACTGCCATCCCACACCGCTGGCAACTGGCCGGTCACAGGTAGCTGCTCGTAGCGCTTCACAAACTCCATGGGCGCCATGACCTCCGGTGGCGCAACTTCAGCAGGGGGCGGGCACAGGGGCATAGGCTCCTCATCCACACCCCAGGTTTCGCGGCGGACTGCCGTCACTGCGGTGCCGGTCATCACCATTGCATCGCCCTGCTGGATCTCGATGGTCCAGTGCTGGGTCGACCGGTTGGTGCGCG
>DAINNP010000284.1:0-2899 GCA_036735785.1 Rhodoferax sp.
ATCTGCATCTACACCAACATGAACCACACGATTGAAACCCTGGACTGAGCGCACAACATGTCATCGATGACGCCGCAGGAAATCGTTTCCGAACTCGACCGTTTCATCATCGGCCAGCAAGGGGCCAAGCGCGCCGTGGCGATTGCGCTTCGCAACCGCTGGCGGCGGCAGCAGGTTGATGAAAAATTGCGACCGGAGATCACGCCCAAGAACATCCTGATGATCGGCCCCACGGGCGTGGGCAAGACCGAGATCGCGCGCCGACTGGCCAAGCTGGCCGATGCGCCCTTCATCAAGGTCGAAGCCACCAAATACACCGAGGTGGGCTACGTGGGCAAGGATGTGGATGCCATCATCCGCGACCTGGCCGAAATCGCCGTCAAGCAGACGCGCGAGCTGGAGATGCGCAAGCAGCGCACCCGTGCCGAAGACGCGGCCGAGGAACGCATCCTGGACGCGCTGGTGCCGCCACCGCGCAGCGCCGGTTTGGAGCCCGCGGTGACCGCCGACAACACCGCGCGCCAGGCCTTCCGCAAGAAACTGCGCGAAGGTCAGTTGAATGACCGTGAAATCGAGATCGACCTGGCCGAGCCGCGCCCGAGCATGGAGATCATGGGGCCCGCGGGCATGGAGGACATGGCCGAGCAGTTGCGTGGCGTGTTCAGCCAGATGGGGCAGGACAAGCGCCGCACCCGCAAGCTCAAGATCGCCGAAGCCATGCGTCTGCTGATCGACGAAGAGGCGGGCAAGCTGGTCAACGAGGAAGAGATCAAGACGCTGGCGCTGCAGAACGCCGAACAGAACGGTATCGTTTTCATCGACGAGATCGACAAGGTGGCCTCTCGTGGTGGCGAGGGTGGCAACGCCGAGGTGTCGCGCCAGGGCGTTCAGCGCGATCTGCTGCCGCTGGTGGAGGGCACAACCGTGTCCACCAAGTACGGCATGCTCAAGACCGACCACATTCTGTTCATCGCCAGCGGCGCGTTTCACCTGTCCAAGCCGAGCGACCTGATTCCCGAACTGCAAGGGCGCTTCCCGATCCGCGTCGAGCTGCAGTCGCTGTCGGTGGACGATTTCGAGGGCATCCTGACCCGCACCGATGCCAGTCTGGTGCGCCAGTACCAGGCGCTGTTGGCGACCGAGGGCGTGAAGCTCGACTTCACGCCCGAGGGCATCCGGCGGATGGCGCAGATCGCCTGCGACGTGAACGAGCGCACCGAGAACATCGGCGCGCGCCGGTTGGCGACGGTGATGGAGCACCTGCTGGACGAGGTGAGCTTCGGCGCCACCCGGCTGGAAGGGCAGACGGTCACGGTGGACGCGGCCTATGTGGACGGCCGCCTGGGCGAGCTCAGCCGCAACGAGGATTTGTCGCGCTACATCCTCTGAGGCGATTTCTGAGGCGCTTGCCTCCTGAAAAACCGCGTGACCATCTGGCGCGCGGTTTTTTTGTAGCCTTTCGTTGCAGTGCGTCCCGCAGCCGCGCGCCGGGAAGCTTGCCGCTCATCGGAGCGCGTGCGCTTGGTTACAAAGTCCTGCGGCCCGCAGGGTCTTCAAGCTTCACCTGCAGACCCCTTTGTAAGTGCTTGCTTTTGCTCAAATTTCTGGCAATGCCTGGCTGCAGAATCGGTGCTAAGTGGTTGATTTACAAGCAAAATCCTGAAAGCGCACGCACGAACGCACGCGATTTCCTGCTACAGTGGAAAAAAGTGCAATTAAGTGGTGAAAAGTGTTTTTCAAGGACTAGCTGCGGTGTTTCAGGGTGCTTCTTCTCTCAGTCTCGATGCCAAGGGGCGGCTCTCGATGCCGACCCGGCACCGTGACGCCCTGAGCGCCGCTGCGAGCCAGCTCACGATCACCAAACACCCGCACGGTTGCCTGATGGTATTCCCCCGTGACGAGTGGGAGAAGTTTCGCGGTCGCATCGCCGCCCTGCCGATGGACGCCCAGTGGTGGCGTCGCATCTTCCTGGGCAACGCGATGGATGTGGAGATGGATGCGTCTGGTCGTGTGCTGGTGTCGCCCGAGTTGCGCGCAGCCGCCGGCATCAGCAAGGACGCCGTGCTGCTGGGCATGGGCTCCTACCTGGAGCTGTGGGACGCGCAGTCCTACGCTGCCAAGGAAGCCGAGGCCATGCAGGCGCAGATGCCCGATGTGCTCAAGGAATTTTCTTTTTGAGGATGGCGGTGCAAAGCGCATGGAACCACCAAACCGTCCTGTTGAGCGAAGCCGTCGAGGCTTTGGCGATCAACCCGGACGGGCACTACGTCGATGCCACCTTTGGCCGCGGCGGGCACTCGCGCCTGATCCTGCAGCGGCTGTCAGCGAGCGGGCGCCTGACGGCGTTCGACAAGGACCCGCAGGCCGTGGCGGCCGCAGAGGAACTGGCGGCCAGCGATGGCCGCTTTTCCATCCGGCACCAGGGCTTTTGCCACCTGGGCGAACTGGGGGAGGGTGTTGCGGATGGTGTGCTGATGGATCTCGGGGTGAGCTCACCGCAGATCGACGACCCCGAGAGGGGTTTTTCTTTTCGTCACGACGGTCCTCTGGACATGCGCATGGACACCACGCGCGGCCAGAGCGTTGCCCAGTGGCTGGAAACGGCCGAAGTTTCCACCCTCGCGGAGGTCATTCGTGAATACGGCGAAGAACGGTTTGCTCAACAGGTTGCAAAGGCGATTGATCGTCGCCGACAGGAACGGGGCCCTCTTCGAACCACCCGCGAGCTGGCCGAAGTCGTGGCTGGCGCGGTCAAAACCCGCGAGCCGGGCAAGGACCCTGCAACGCGCACATTTCAGGCTTTTCGGATTTTCATCAACGCCGAGCTTGAAGAGCTGCAACAAGCGCTAGAGGCGAGCCTGCATGTGCTGCGTCCCGGAGGTCAACTGGTCGTGATCAG
>DAINNP010000285.1:0-2879 GCA_036735785.1 Rhodoferax sp.
CAGGTGCGGGTTGGTCATCAGCGCGCGGCCTATGGCCAGCATCTGCTGCTCGCCGCCGGAGAGCTGGTTGCCCATGTTGCGCGCGCGTTGCTCCAGCACCGGGAAGAGGTGGTAGATCCGTTCCAGCGTCCAGGGCTCGGTACTGGCATTGCGCCGCGCGGCAAAGGCAATCAGGTTCTCTTGCACCGTGAGGTTGGGGAAAATCTGCCGTCCCTCGGGCACCAAAGCCACGCCCATGCGGGCGATGCGGTCGGGGCTCAAGCCCTCAATGCGCTCGCCCCGGAAACGGATGCTGCCGCTGCGCGGCGGTGTCAGCCCCAGGATGCTGCGCACCGTGGTGGTTTTGCCCATGCCGTTGCGGCCCAGCAGGGTGGATGTGGTGCCGGCCTGGAGCTGCATGTCCAGCCCGAACAGCACTTGGCTGTTGCCGTAAGCCGTCTCCAGGCCCTGAATGTCGAGCAGGGTCTCGGTACTCATGGGTGGGCCTCCGGCAAGGCTTCATCGCCAAGGTAGGCGCGCTTCACGTCGTCGCTCTGGCGGATGGCATCGGGCTGGCCGCTGGCAATCACGCGGCCGGCCACCAGTACCGAGATGGTGTCGGCGAGTTGGAACACCGCGTCCATGTCGTGTTCCACCAGCAGCAGCGTGGTCTCGGCGCGCAGTGATTGCAGCAGTGCCACCATGCGCTGGGATTCGTCCGGCCCCATGCCGGCCAAGGGTTCGTCCAGCACCAGCAACTGCGGGCGGCTGGCGAGCGCCAAGCCCACCTCTAACTGTCGTTGCTCGGCATGCGACAAGGCGCCCGCGGTGCGTTGCAACTGGGCCTGCAAACCTACGCGCGCAGCCACATCTGCCGCCGCCTGCATACGCTGGGTCTCGGTGTGCACCGGGCGCCAGAAGCGCATGCTGCTGCCCGCCACTGCCTGCAGGGCGAGGGCCAGGTTGTCCTGCACGCTCAGGCGCAAAAAAACGTTGGTGATCTGGTACGAGCGGGCCAGCCCGCGCTTCACCCGGGCGTGCATGGGCAGGCGGGTGATGTCTGCCCCGTTGAGTAACAGGCGCCCAGAATCCGGCTGCAGAGCGCCCGAAATCTGGTGGATGAGCGTGGTCTTGCCTGCGCCATTCGGGCCTATCAGGGCATGGACCTCGCCCGTGTGTACCTGCAGGCTGGCGTGGTCGGTGGCGGTGAGCGCGCCGAATCGCTTTACCAGCGTGTCGATCTGCAGCAAGGGGGTAGCGCCGGTGTTCATGTCTGACTCCGCGTCCACACGCTGCGCAAGCTGGCCAAGCCACGCGGTGCCAGCAGCACCACAGCCAGCAACATGGCGCCCAGGCCCAGCTGCCAGTGTTCGGTGGTGTGGCCTAGCACTTCTTCGAGCAGCAGGAAAGCGGCAGCACCCAGCACGCCGCCATACAGGTGGCCCACGCCACCCAGAATCACCATCACCATCAGCATGCCGCTCTGGCTCCACTGCATCATGGACGGGCTGACAAAACCGCCCTGGTTGGCCAGCAAGGTGCCGGCCAGACCGGCCATCGCGCCCGCCAAGGTGAAGGCGGTGAGCTGCGTGCGCAGCACCGGAAAACCCAGTGCCTGCATGCGCACCGGGTTTTCGCGCAGACCTTGCAGCACCTGACCGAAGCGCGCGTTGAGCAGCCGCTGGGTGAACAGCAGGCACAGGGTGAGCGCACCGAGGGCCAAGTAATAGAGCGCCGTGTCGTCAGGGGCAATGCCGGCCCAGGTGTTGCGCCCGGCCAGCGGCAGGCCGTCGTCCCCGCCGTAGGTTTTGAGGGAGACGGCCAGGTAGTACAGCATTTGCGCAAAGGCCAGCGTGATCATGATGAAGTACACGCCCTGGGTGCGCAGGCTGATAAAGCCGATCAGGCAGGCCAGGGCCGCGCTTATCAGCATGGCAGTAGGCCAGGCGATGGCAGCGGGCACGGTGCCATGCTGCATCAGGATGCCTACGGTGTAGGCGCCCGCGCCCACAAAGGCCGCATGCCCGAAGCTCACCAAGCCGCCGAAGCCCAGAATCAGGTTCAGGCTGCTCGCCGCCAGGGCAAAGATGGCAATGCGGGTGGCCAGCGTGACGTAAAACTCGGCGTGCAAAGCCGCCGTGATTTGCGGCAGGGCCAGCAGCACCAAAAACACAGGGAGTGCAGCCCGCAGGTGCAGTGTGTGGTGCAGCGAGGTGCGGGCGTTGTTGGAATCAACCATGGGCAGGGAACAGGCCGCGCGGCTTGAAGAACAGCACCGCAGCCATCAACACATAAATCAGGATGGAGGCCACCGCAGGCGCCGCATCGGCCGCCAGCGCTGCGCCGAACAGCGACTCGAACACCATGGGCAGCAGGGTGCGCCCGCCGGAGTCCACCATGCCCACCAGCAGCGCGCCGACCAGCGCACCGCGGATGGAGCCGATGCCGCCGATCACGATGACCACAAAGGCCAGAATCAGAATGCTCTCGCCCATGCCCACCTGCACCGCCAGCAGGGGCCCGAGCATGCCGCCGGCCAGCGCGCACAAAGCGGCGCCCAACCCGAACACTGCGGTGAACAGGCGCTGCACATTGGTGCCCATGGCCAGGGCCATGTCGCGGTTGGAAGCGCCGGCACGCACTTGCATGCCCAGCCGGGTGCGGGTCACCAGCAGGTAGAGCAGCAGGGCGGTGGCCAAGCCGACCACGATGATGAGCAAGCGGAACGCCGGGTAGAAAAAGCCCGGCAACAGCTCCAGCGGGCCCGAAAGCGCGGCCGGCGGGTTGAGCGACAGGGGTTGTGAGCCCCAGATCATGCGCACGGTTTCATTGCACATGAGCAGAATGGCAAAGGTGCCCAGCACCTGGGTGACGTGGTCGCGCCGGTAGAGCCTGCGCAG
>DAINNP010000286.1:0-2837 GCA_036735785.1 Rhodoferax sp.
TCGCTGGGCATCAAGTCCGAGGTGAATTGCACCCGGGAGAACTGCAGGCCGAAGGTGCGTGACAGTGCGTGCGCGAGGGTGGTTTTGCCGACGCCGGGCACATCATCAATCAGCAGGTGGCCACCAGCCAAAAGGCAGGCTACGCAGTCACGGATCTGGTCGGGTTTGCCCACAATCACCGTGTTAAGCTGATTGAGCAGGGATCTGAGTTTGTCTTGGATGTCCATGGCAAGACGTTACCCGAAAATACAAAGAGACGAGAACGCAGGTGAAGAAGACCGGATACTTTACCCACCCAGATTGCCACTTGCATGAGATGGGTGCAGGGCACCCGGAATGCCCTGAAAGGCTGAGTGCCATCCATGAGCAGTTGCTGCACTCCGGACTGGCCCGCACCCTGGATGCGCGGGAGGCGCCGCAAGCCCAACTCAGCGACCTGACCCTGGCACACACCCCGCGCTACATTGCCCGGCTTCAGGCCTTGGCCGAAGGTTTGCGCAGCAAACCGGCAGGCGCTGGTGCGACGCACGCCTGGCTGGACCCCGACACCTCCTTGAATGTACACACTTGGAATGCCGCGCTGCGTGCGGCCGGGGCCGCGTTGGCGGCTACGGATGCGGTGATGGCCGGTGACATGGACAACGCGTTTTGCGCGGTGCGCCCGCCCGGACACCATGCCGGCAAAAATGAAGGCATGGGCTTTTGTTTTTTCAATAGCGTGGCATTGGCTGCCCGACATGCGCTGGAGCGGCATGGTTTGCGCAGGGTGGCGATTGTGGATTTCGATGTGCACCACGGAAACGGCACCGAGGACATCATCGACGGGGACCAACGCATCCTCATGCTGGGCTTTTACCAGCACCCTTTTTACCCCGAGGGCGGAGCCCGCTCCAGCGCCAGTAACTTGCTCAATCTGCCGGTCCCGGCCCACACCCGCGGTGGCGCGGTCCGGGAATTGGTGATGCAGCATTGGTTGCCCCGGCTACATGCCTATCGGCCGGAGATGGTGTTTATCAGCGCTGGCTTTGACGCGCACCGCGACGATGAACTCGGGCAGTTGGGCTTGCTGGAAGACGACTACCACTGGTTGACCGGACAAATTCGTTCCGTGGCCGACCAATATGCGCAGGGCCGGATCGTTTCCTGCCTCGAGGGGGGCTACGACCTGGGCGCTTTGGCCCGCAGTGTCGAGGCCCATCTGCGGGCACTTTCTGACGCGTAACGATTCTTTTGTATCCTCCACAGCCCTGCCCGATGAGGGGAGCGGTATTTTTTTGGATGGACGACTTTATGAAACAGACCCCAGCGCCCCAGCCTATTGATGACTTTGCCGGCTGGCTCCAGGCATTCACCCAGCCCACAGTGCTTCTAGAGCTGGCCGCCTTGGGCCTCAGTGTGGCCTTTGCGTGGGGCTTGGTGGCTGCATTGCGCCGGGCCTTGGGGGATGACAGCGGCAAATCGATCTGGTTTGGCAAAAAGGTGGTGGACGGCGTGTTCTTTCCGCTGGCGCTGCTCGTGCTGGGCTACGCCATGCTGGAGCTACTCAGTCATTTCGTGAACATTGCGGTGTTCCGCTTGGTGATTCCGGTGCTGATGTCTTTGGTGGTGATCCGGGTGGGAGTCAAAGTGTTGCAGGCGACTTTTGCCGAGGCGCGCTGGATCAAGCCCTTGGAGCAGACCATCTCCTGGGTGGCGTGGATGGCCATGGTGTTGTGGGTGAGCGGCTTGTTGCCGGTCATCTTGAACGAGCTGGACCAGATTACCTGGAAAGTCGGCGGCACCACGCTATCGGTGCGCAACATTCTGGAAGGCATGGTGACGGCGGGTGGCGTGCTGATCATCACGCTGTGGATCTCTGCCGGCATTGAGTCGCGCTTGTTGCGATCGGCTACCGGGGGCGAGTTGTCCCTGCGCAAAGCGGCCAGCAACGCCGTGCGCGCTTTGTTGATGTTTGTCGGCTTGATGATGGCCTTATCGGCGGTGGGCATTGATTTGACGGCCCTGTCGGTGTTGGGCGGTGCGGTGGGCGTGGGTATTGGCTTGGGTTTGCAGAAACTGGCGGCCAATTACGTCTCGGGGTTTGTGATCCTCACCGAGCGCAGCATGCGGATTGGCGATGTGGTCCGGGTGGATGGCTTTGAGGGGCTGATCACCCAGATCAATGCCCGCTACACCGTGGTACGGAGTTTGTCCGGGCGCGAGTCGATTGTTCCCAACGAGATGTTGATCACCCAGCGGGTTGAGAACCTGTCGCTAGCGGATCCCCGGGTGAACCAAACCCTGACAGTGTCTGTGGGCTATGAGAGCGACGTCGATCAGGTCATGCAACTCTTGACCAATGCTGCCCTCACGCAGCCCCGTGTGTTGCATGAGCCCGGCCCGGCGGCGCAGTTGGCGAACTTCGGGGCGGACGGGCTCGAGTTCACGCTCACCTATTGGATTAACGACATCGAAAATGGGCAGGGCAATCTCCGGTCGGAGATCAACTTGGCCATCCTCAAAGCGCTGCGTGACAACGGGATCGATATTCCGTACCCCCAGCGGGTGGTCCACACGCGCTAAGCCGCGCCCAATTCTGATACACCCCCCTAAAAGAGGGGGCATTCAATGGGGCGACGCTGTCTCAGTCCCGCTATAATTTCTAAAAAAGCACGATCGTTCTATTTTGTGATAACCTGTCTGGAATCCTTGAGAAAATTCTTGGGGAGCTTGGCACGGCATAGAATCAGATGATTGACGTGCACGTCAACTAAAACGACCAAATTTCTAACTATCTGGAGTCGCAGCAATGAAAGTCCTGGTACCCGTCAAACGTGTGGTGGACTACAACGTGAAGG
>DAINNP010000287.1:0-2832 GCA_036735785.1 Rhodoferax sp.
CCGTCCACCGTGTGGGCCAGGCCGGTTACAAAGCTGGACGCATCCGAGCTGAGCCACAGCACTGCGGCGGCCACTTCATCAGGCTCGCCAATGCGGCCGATCGGGTGGGCACCGGCTACCGTGGCGGCGACCTTGGGGTCGGCTTGCACGGCGCGCTCCAGCATCACCGTGCGGATCACGCCGGGGCACACCGCATTCACGCGAATGCCTTTGCGCCCGTATTCCACCGCGGCGGATTTGGTGAGGCCGATCACCGCATGTTTGCTCGCGCTGTAAGCCGACATCTTGGGCGCGCCCACCAGCCCGGCCACCGATGCGGTGTTGACAATAGCGCCGCCACCTTGGGCGAGCATCTGCGCGATCTGGTACTTCATGCACAGCCACACGCCCTTGACGTTCACGCCCATGATGCGGTCGAAGGTGGCCTCTTCGCAGTCGGCCAGGCGCATGTGCTCCTCTTCAATGCCGGCGTTGTTGAAGGCGCAGTCCAGCCGCCCGAAGTGCGCCACCACTTGGGCCACCATGGCTTGCACCTGCGCGGCCTGCATCACATCCGCTGCAATGAACAGCGCCTCGGCCCCCAGCGCTTTGACTTGCGCGGTGGTTTCTTCGCCCGCGGCCACGTCGCGGTCGGTCACCGCCACCTTGGCACCCGCACGCGCAAACGCCAGCGCACTGGCCCGCCCGATACCACCGCCACCGCCGGTGACCAGCACCACTTTGTTGTCAAACCGAATGTCCATGGAATGCCCCTTGCCGCAAAAAAGGCATCTTAGGCCGCGGCATAGCGCCACGCCGCCGCTGGCGTAACCCGCGCGACAGGGCGCGGACCGTACCCGCCAGTGCCGGATACTCGGGGCACGTTTTTCACCGGAGTTATTGCTGTGCAAATCCAGTCTCATGAAGTCGACCTCTCCACCCCCACCGGCGTGATGCGCTGCACCATGTACCGCCCCAAGGAGGCTGAGGGCGCAGCGCCCAAGCAGTACGCGGCCATCATTCTCTATTCCGAAATCTTTCAGCAGACCGGCCCCATTCGCCGCAGCGCGCAGATCATGGCCGGGCACGGCTTTGTGGTGGTGGTGCCCGAGGTGTTTCATGAGCTCAACCCCATCGGCACCGTGCTGGGCTATGACGACGCCGGGCGCGACAAGGGCAACGCCGACAAAGTGGCCAAGACGCTGGAGGCGCACGACAGTGATGCGCAAGCCATCATCGACCACCTGCGCACCCTGCCGTATTGCTCGGGCCGCGTGGGCGCCATGGGCTTTTGCTTAGGGGGCGGGCTGGCGTACCGCGCGGCCATGAACCCGGCCATCAGCGCCACGTCCTGCTTCTACGCCACCGACATCCACTCCGGCATGGTGCCTTCAAGTGCCGGCAACGACAGCCTGACCCGCACGCCCGAAATCAAAGGTGAGCTGCAAATGATCTGGGGCAAGCAAGACCCCCACATCCCGCCCGAAGGCCGCGCGCTGGTCTACAGCACTCTGGTGAAAGCCGGTGTGAACTTCACCTGGCACGAGTTCAACGGCGTGCACGCCTTCATGCGAGACGAAGGCGAGCGCTATGACGCGGAGCTGCAGCTGCTGGGCTACCAGATGGCGATTGGCATGTTCAGGCGGGTGATGGGCTGAGGGGGCGGGGGCTTCACGGCAAACGATTCATTTGTCTTTTGGCACTTTTGCCAGCCCACTCGATCCAGTCAGGATTCGATGGATTTTTCAGCCCCGCAATTCAAACTTCTTGGATGTGCACTCGGTGCTTCGATGTTCTGAATGGACTACTCCGCCCTGGTGCCGCGCCGGAGTTTGACGCTGCAGATGCAGAAGACTGTTTGAAGGGGTTTTCAGGCTTTCGGCAGGTCGACGAGTGGGGGTGCTAGGTCGGCTACAGGCTGTTAACGGGCATTGGCGTCACCGCTTCGCAATCAAGTAGACCAAGCAACCGAAGAACGCAATCAAAAGAACACCGAATCCAACCGAGTAGCAAACACAAACCTTGGCTCAGAAATTTCCTGCTTTGGCATCTCGGAATACATTCTTATCGAGGTATGGATTTGATTGAGGTCGTGATCCGAGATACAACGCAAAAAACACTGCTGCAAGGATCATTGCCCAGTAAATGAGTCCCGGTTCTATTGGGTACATATGAATTTAGTGAAATGTTCCAACCGTGCACTGAGAGCAGTGCTGGAAGCAGGCTTTCGTCGCGTTAAGAAGATCTCGATTTAGTACCGGATAAGCCCAATTCTTTGCCCAGCTACGAACCGAAATCGTTAAAAGGATACAAGCTGAATGACGCGGAGGACGACACTCAAGAACACTCCGAAGATGATCCACCCGTACATTCGCCGAAGTCCGGGATACTGAGGATTGGCCTCTGCCAAAGCCTGAGCTTCCTCTTTCAACCCTCGTGTATGAAACCGCTCGTTGCTAGGCGTGGGTGGATTCAGGCGTTGGAAAAAGTTTCCCAAGCAGAGAACGCTGAAGATAAAAGTACTGCCAAAAACGCAATTAAAAAAGACAGTGTCTTCACCTTGCGCTAAAGCCCAACAACCAAAGGCAAATACTGCTGCAGCAAGTAGGCCTCCTATGGTCAGAACTGTTTTGCTCATTGGAATTGGAAGTAGATGGTGGTGACAAAA
Organism: Rhodoferax sp.; assembly: GCA_036735785.1. Classification (GTDB taxonomy): domain Bacteria; phylum Pseudomonadota; class Gammaproteobacteria; order Burkholderiales; family Burkholderiaceae_C; genus Allorhodoferax. The sequence continues at coordinate 2,648 of DAINNP010000287.1, forward strand.
CGCCTAACCGTTACCGGACGACTCTTTCGTTCATCTTAACCAGTAGATATCCCTTGTTCGGGTGATTTCGCGAGAGTCCGCTTCCGCTGCATTGCAGCCATTGACTTTACCCCGTCACCCCACCCAATTTTCCAACCTGAGCCCCTGCACCCGCTCAAACTCACTGACGTTGTTGGTCACCAGCG
>DAINNP010000288.1:0-2827 GCA_036735785.1 Rhodoferax sp.
GACGCCATCTTTTACTGCCCCCATGCACCCGACGACAACTGCCGTTGCCGCAAACCCGAGCCGGGCTTGTTTGAGCAAATCGGCGAACGGTTCGGTGTCGACTTGCATGGGGTACCCGGCGTGGGCGATTCGGCCCGCGACCTGATCGCCGGTGCTGCGGTCGGCTGCGAGCCCCACCTGGTGCTCACCGGCAAAGCCGCCGCGCTGCGCGGTCGGCCACTGCCCGACAACTACCCGCCGGGCACCCGCGTCCATGACGATCTGATGGCTTTTGCCGATTACCTGGTAACCCGAACATGAGCGGCATGCCCCCCGTTGTATCTATTCCCACGCACAAAAAGCCCAACTGGTTGATGGCCGTGCTGCGGTCGTGCCTGCACATGCTGTGGATGTTGGTGACCGTGATCCCCTGGGGCATCATCATGCTGGTCGCCTCGATCCGGGTGCGTGGCAAGCCGCTGTGGTGGATGGCGGTGCGCTGGCTGGGCTGGGCGATTGATGGTGCCCGCGTGCTGCTGGGTATCCGCACCCGCGTGATCGGTTGGGAGAACCTGCCCACTGGCGACACTGCGCCTGCCATTTTGCTAGTCAAGCACCAGTCGACGTTCGAGACGTTTTTGATGCCCACCTTGATGCCGCATCCGCTGGCTTATGTATTCAAAAAAGAACTGCTCTATGTGCCATTTTTTGGATGGGCCATGGGGCGCTTGGACATGATCCACATAGACCGCAGCCAACGGACCGAGTCGTTTGCCAAAGTGGTTGAACAGGGCAAACGCCTGTTGGCGCAAGGCATCTGGGTCATCATGTTCCCCGAGGGCACACGCATTCCTCGTGGCCAGACCGGTACTTACAAATTGGGCGGCACACGCCTCGCCGTGGCGACCGGCGCGCCGGTGATTCCGGTCGCCGTGACTAGCGCCAAATGCTGGCCCCGCAAGGCATTCATCAAGACCCCCGGTGTGGTGGATGTGTCGATCGGCAAACCTATCCCCAGCGAAGGCCGTGACCCCAAAGACTTGATGCAGGAAGTACAAACCTGGATCGAGGCAGAGATGCGCCGCCTGGACCCCGAGGCTTATCCCGCCAAAGACTGAGGCAGGTCCGCGCCATGCATCCGCTGCTGCGCTTTACGCTCGATCTTTTTGAGCCTTTTGAGGCTCCCGCGCAGGTAAATACTGCGCCTATAGCTCCTAAAAGAGTAGCAAAACGACACTCGCCCATTGCCGCTCCAGATCTGCCGGCCGTCGTAGTGACGGGGGTAACCCCTGTAGAGCGGGGGCCTTTTGAGCCCGGTCAGCCGATTGCCCAGGCTATTCAGGCCGTCCACTACAGCCACCCGCAGGCCAGTCGCGAGGTGCGGCTGGACGGTGCGGTGGTGCGCTACGCCTTTGCCCGTGGCAAGCGCCGAACCATCGGTTTCTCTGTCGGGCCGGATGGCTTGGCGGTGCGGGCACCCCGCTGGACGCCGTTGTATGAAGTAGACGCTGCTTTGCAAGAAAAGGCCGAGTGGATCATGCGCAAACTGCGCGAAACCCGCGAACGCACCACCCGCCAGCAAGAAGCGCAAATTGAATGGGCGCAGGGCGCCGAGTTTCCCTACCTCGGGGCGCCGGTGCGCATTGCGCTGGATTCTGCACATGCGTTCACCGCCAAAGGCGCTGCGCTGGATGCGCAGGCCGACGACGCGGGTGTGCGCAGCTTGCGGGTCGCTCTGCCGCAAACGGCCACCGCGGCGCAAATCCGCGATGCGGTGCAGGCCTGGCTGATGCGCGAGGCCAAGGCTTTGTTTCTGCAACGTCTGGAACACTTTGCGCCGCAGTTGCAAGTGCAGTGGAAAAAGCTGAGCCTGAGCAATGCGGGCACCCGGTGGGGCAGTGCCAAAAGCGATGGCTCCATTCGCCTGAATTGGCGCTTGATTCATTTCAGGCTGCCGGTCATCGACTATGTGGTGGCCCACGAGCTGAGCCATTTGCGGGTGATGGACCACAGCCCCCGCTTTTGGGACACAGTGCGCACCGTGGTGCCCGATTACGCCGAGTTGCGCCACAGCCTCAAGGACCCGGCAATACCCAAGTGGTAAGGCCCTGAGCCGCCCCTGCGGGCTTGCGGCTTTCCGGTATGGAATCTTTTGATTCATAATTGACGTTTACGTAAACGTCAACTTTCTACGGCCCGGCCGTAGCCGTACCGCACCATGAGCACCACCTTCAGCATTAGCGACCTGGCCAAAGAGTTCGACCTGACCACCCGCGCTATCCGCTTCTACGAGGACTTGGGGCTTTTGCAGCCCGAGCGTACGGGCCCCGGCGGGCGCAACCGGGTGTACAGCGGGCGGGACCGTACCCGCCTCAAGCTCACCCTGCGGGCCAAGCGCCTGGGCCTGAGCCTGACCGAGGCCAAAGACATCATCGAGATGTACGACAGCCCGCGCGACACTGGCGCGCAGTTGCAAAAATTTCTGGACGTGTTGGCCGCCCACCGCAAACAGGTCGAAGAGCAAATGGCAGACCTGCAGGCCAACCTCGACGAGATCAAAGTTCACCAGCGTGAGGCCAAGGCACTGCTGGCCAAAAGCGAGGCCCATGCCGACAAGGCCTCCGGCAAGCCGGCCTCCAGGGCAAGCAACAAAGCCCCTGTGAAACCGGCCCACAAACCGGCTGCCAAAGTGCCCGGCAAAACGACTGGCAAAAAAACCGCACAGGCCTGACCGCTGTGCCGCGCGTCATCGCGCTGACTCATAACCCCACTACAACGAGGAGACACCCATGAGCAATCTGCCCGGACTCAACTACCAACTCGGCGAAGACATTGACGCCCTGCGCGA
>DAINNP010000289.1:0-2801 GCA_036735785.1 Rhodoferax sp.
AGCACAGGGCTTTTTACATTCTTCTGGTTCAAGAGAACGATCGTTGAGGCACCATGGCTGAACCCATTTTAGAAATGCGTGGAATGCGCAAGACATTCCACGGCGTGACCGCCCTAAGCAATGTGAACCTCACAGTGCAAGAAGGCCAGATCCACGCCGTCGTCGGCGAAAACGGCGCCGGCAAATCCACCCTGATGAAAGTGCTGAGCGGCGTCTACCCCCACGGCGACTACGAAGGCACCATCCGCTACCAGGGCGAAGAATGCCGCTTCCGCGGTATTCAGGACAGTGAAGAAAAAGGCATCATCATCATCCACCAGGAGCTGGCCCTGGTGCCGCTGCTATCGATTACCGAGAACATTTTTCTCGGTAACGAACAAGCCAAAGGTGGCGTGATTGACTGGAACGCGTCTTACGTCAAAACGCAGGCTTTGCTGAACAAAGTCGGTTTGAAAGAATCCCCCAACACCCTAATTACCAATCTGGGTGTCGGCAAACAGCAGCTCATCGAGATTGCCAAAGCGCTGTCCAAAGAGGTCAAGTTGCTGATCCTGGATGAGCCCACCGCCAGTCTGAACGAGACCGACAGCGATGCGCTGCTGGAACTGCTGCTCGAACTCAAGCGCCAGGGCATTTCCTGCATCCTGATTTCGCACAAGCTCAATGAGATCTCCAAGGTCGCAGACGCCATTACGGTGCTGCGCGACGGTGCGACGGTGGCCACGCTGGACTGCCGCGCAGAACCCGTCAGTGAAGACCTCATCATCCGTCACATGGTCGGGCGTGAAATGGCGGACCGCTACCCCAAGCGCACGCCGAATGTGGGTGACACCGTGTTTGAAGTGCGCGACTGGGTGGTGCACCACGCCATTCACCCTGAGCGCAAAGTCATCAAGGGCGTGAACCTGCACGTGAAACGCGGCGAGATTGTCGGTATTGCCGGCCTCATGGGCGCGGGCCGCACCGAACTGGCCATGAGCATTTTCGGACGCACCTATGGCCAGAACATCAGCGGCAAAGTGCTGCTCAATGGCAAAGAAGTCGACACCAGCACAGTGCAAAAAGCCATTGACCACGGCATTGCCTATGTGACCGAAGACCGCAAGGGCTACGGGCTGGTGCTGGACGAAACCATTGCCTGGAACACCACGCTGGCCAACCTGCCTGCGGTCTCCAACAAAACGGTGGTGGACGAAGGCAAAGAGTTCAGCGTGGCTCAGGATTTCCGCAAAAAGCTCAATATCCGCAGCCCCAATGTGTTTGCCCGCACCGTCAATTTGTCGGGTGGCAACCAGCAAAAAGTGGTGTTGAGCAAGTGGCTGTTTTCGGAGCCCGAAGTGCTCATCCTTGATGAGCCTACCCGCGGTATCGACGTGGGTGCCAAGTATGAGATTTACACCATCATCGCGCAGCTCGCCGCCGAGGGGAAATGCGTGCTGATGATCTCCAGCGAGATGCCCGAGTTGCTAGGCATGTGCGACCGGATCTGTGTATTGAATGAAGGTGCTTTTGTGGCGGAATTCCCGGCTGCAGAGGCAACACAAGAAAAAATTATGCGTTCTATCGTGACGTCAGGAGTGAACTGAAATGACAAGCACAACCCCGGAAACAAACGCCCCCGCCACCGGTGGCGGCATGGCTTTCCTGAAAAGCAATCTGCGTGAATACGGCCTGCTGATTTCACTGGTCATCATCATGGTGTTCTTCCAGGTGCAGACCGATGGCACTTTGTTTCAGCCCCTGAACCTGACCAACCTGATTTTGCAAAACAGCTACATCATCGTGATGGCGCTGGGCATGCTGTTGGTTATCGTGGCTGGTCACATTGACCTCTCGGTCGGGTCGGTCTGCGGCTTTATCGGTGCGGTGGCAGCGGTGCTGATGGTGAACTACAACTGGCACTATGTGCCCGCCGCCATCGTCTGTTTGATTCTGGGCGGTGTCATCGGCGCAGCCCAAGGCTATTGGGTCGCGTTCTACAAGATCCCGTCTTTCATCGTGACGTTGGCTGGCATGTTGGTCTTCAAGGGTTTGGCCTTGGCAGTGCTCGAAGGTGCCTCGGTGGGCCCGTTCCCGCCCGAGTTTCAGTTGCTCAGCACCGGGTTTATTCCTGACCCGTTTGCCGGCGAAACCTTACGTGTTGCTACTCTGGTGATCGGGCTGCTGATTGCCTTGGTCATGTTGATCGCCAAAGTGCGTGGCCGTGCAGACCGTGCGGCGCATGGCATGGAAAACGAGCCCATCGCTTTCTTCGCAATTGCCAACCTGATTTTTGTTGCCATGATCGTGGCCTTCAGCTACCAGCTGGCCTCGTACAAAGGCTTGCCCAACGTGCTGGTCGTCATGTTGCTGTTGATGTTGGTCTATGATTTTGTGGCCTCCCGCACCACCATCGGCCGCCGCATTTACGCCTTGGGTGGCAACGAAAAAGCGGCTCGCCTGTCCGGTATCCGTACCGAACGCCTGACCTTCTACACCTTCATCAACATGGGGGTGCTGGCGGCCTTGGCCGGTCTGATCTTTGCGGCCCGCTTGAACACCGCCACCCCCAAGGCCGGTCTGGGCTTCGAGCTGGACGTGATTGCGGCCTGTTTCATTGGCGGCGCGTCGGCTTCGGGTGGCGTGGGCAAAGTGCTGGGTGCCGTGATCGGCGCTTTCATCATGGGCGTCATGAACAACGGCATGTCCATCATGGGCATCGGTATCGACTACCAGCAGGTCATCAAGGGCCTGGTCTTGTTGGCAGCCGTCTGCTTCGACGTCTACAACAAAAACAAATAAGGACTCACCATGTACTCCGC
>DAINNP010000290.1:0-2784 GCA_036735785.1 Rhodoferax sp.
AAGACGACTACTTCGTCCAGCGCAAGCTCTACCCCAACGTGGACTTCTACTCCGGTATCGTGCAGCGCGCCATTGGCATCCCTGTGAACCTGTTCACCGGTATCTTCGCGTTGGCCCGTACCGTTGGCTGGATTGCCCAGTTGAACGAAATGATCGGCGACCCTGAGTACAAGATCGGCCGCCCACGCCAGTTGTTCACTGGCTCCGTCAAGCGCGACGTCAAGCCCCTCGACCAGCGCTAAGCCCTAGCCTAGGCATCAACCCCGCCACCCGAAAGGGTCGCGGGGTTTTTTTATGGCTTTCGGGGTGCTAGCCCACACAGAGCGTGCGCATGACGCTATAAAAATAATAGCAGCCACTCCCCCCCCCGAACTGGCAGATGCTCAGCAGCCTGTCCACTTGCCCTCCCAAGACCCGTGCCATCGTCAATTGCGATGACAAGCACTCAAAGCAGTGGGAAAATATGAAAAGACATCGATTAACGCGATGCCTCAACACCATGCTCCTTCAGGACCGTCACTTTTCCCGCCGCATAGACCTCACATCGCTACAGATGTTCGTGGCCGTGTGCGAGTGCGGAAGTATTGGCAAGGCGGCGGAGCGGGAGTTCATAGCAGCCTCGGCCCTGAGCAAGCGCTTGAGCGATCTGGAAGCAACCCTGGGCAGTCCGCTACTGCAACGCCACTCCCGCGGCGTGCACCCGACTCCCGCAGGACAAAGCTTGCTGCACCATGCCCGCAGCGTGCTGTTCACCTTGGATCGCATGCACACGGAGCTGCATGAATACGCCGACGGTGCACGCGGCCAAGTGCGGGTGCATGCTAGCATCTCGGCCACCGTGCAGTTTCTTCCGGAAGACCTGGGCGCATTTATCCGCGCACACCAAGGCATCCGCATAGACCTTGAAGAACACTTAAGCAGCGAAGTCATCCGCGCCGTGCAGGAGGGCGCCGCCGATTTCGGTGTGTGCAACACCGCTGATGGCGTGGGTGAGTTGCAGACGCTGCCCTACCGCCAGGACCAATTAGTCCTGATCGTGCCCAGCACCCACGCGCTGGCGCGTGAGTCGTCAGTGGCATTCGCCGACACTTTGGCTCTGGACCACGTGGGCCTGCACTCCAACAGCTCCATTTACACGGCGATGCGGCAGGCAGCGGCGGCGCTGGGTCAAAACATCAAGCTACGCATTCAGGTCACCGGCTTGGACGCCATGTGCCGCATGATCCACAACGGCTTGGGCGTGGGGGTCATGCCCCAACGGGCTTTTGCGCTGATGCACAGCACCGGTACGCTGACCGCAGTCCCCCTTACCGACCCATGGGCGCACCGGCACATTGAGCTGGTGGCCCGCGACTTCTCGACCCTGCCGCGCAGCGCGCGCTTGCTGGTCGACCACCTAAAATCAAATCTCTAAAGGAAGCACCCACATGGCACGTACGCTCTACGACAAACTCTGGGACGACCACGTCGTCCACACCGAAGACGATGGCACCTCCATCCTCTACATCGACCGCCATCTGGTCCATGAAGTGACCAGCCCCCAGGCGTTTGAAGGGCTGCGTGAAGCGGGTCGCAAGGTATGGCGCATCAGCTCCATCGTGGCCACCGCCGACCACAACACCCCGACCACCGGTTGGGAGCTGGGCTACGACGGCATTACCGACCCGACCAGCAAAGAACAGGTCACCACGCTGGACAGCAACATCAAGGAATTCGGTGCTGCCGCGTTCTTCCCTTTCCTGTCCAAGCGCCAAGGCATCGTGCACGTGATGGGGCCTGAGAACGGCGCCACCCTGCCCGGTATGACGGTGGTCTGTGGTGACAGCCACACCTCCACCCACGGCGCATTTGGTGCGCTGGCCCACGGCATCGGTACCAGCGAGGTCGAGCACGTCATGGCCACGCAAACCCTGCTGGCCAAAAAGGCCAAGAACATGCTGGTCAAGGTCGAGGGCACAGTCGCCCCCGGCATCACCGGCAAAGACATCGTGCTGGCCATCATCGGCAAAATCGGCACCGCGGGTGGCACCGGCTACACCATCGAATTCGGCGGCTCAGCCATCCGTGCCCTGAGCATGGAAGGCCGCATGACCGTGTGCAACATGGCCATTGAAGCCGGCGCCCGCGCCGGTTTGGTGGCCGTGGATGAAAAAACCATCGACTACGTCAAGGGCCGCCCCTTGGCCCCTGGCGCCAACGCAGCTTCCCCAGAAGCCGCAGCGGTGGAGTGGGACCAAGCGGTTGCATTCTGGAAGACCCTGCACTCCGACGCCGGCGCCCATTTCGACACGCTCGTCGAGCTGGACGCCACCCAAATCGTGCCGCAAGTCACCTGGGGTACCTCGCCCGAAATGGTGCTGGGCGTGGACGCCATCGTGCCGGACCCCGACAAGGAAAAAGACGCCAACAAGCGTGGCGCCATTGAGCGGGCACTCACCTACATGGGCTTGGAGCCCGGCAAGGCCCTGAACGATTTGTTCGTAGACAAAGTGTTTATCGGCTCCTGCACCAACAGCCGTATTGAAGACATGCGTGAAGCCGCGGCCGTGGTGAAAAAACTGGGCCAGAAAGTGGCCAAGAACATCAAGCTGGCCATGGTCGTGCCCGGCTCCGGCTTGGTGAAAGAACAGGCCGAGCGCGAAGGCCTGCACGAAATCTTCAAGGCTGCCGGCTTTGAGTGGCGCGAGCCCGGCTGCTCCATGTGTCTGGCCATGAACGCCGACCGCCTCGAGCCCGGCGAGCGCTGTGCCTCTACCAGCAACCGCAACTTTGAAGGTCGTCAAG
>DAINNP010000291.1:0-2770 GCA_036735785.1 Rhodoferax sp.
GACTTGGGCCGCATCAACCACACAGAGAATAGTTGCTATGCTTTTGGAAGCGGCCTGCGCAATATCTTCGGGGGCTAGAGCACCAAAAAGCAACAAAGCCTCCACTTTGGCACGGTCCAGATCATGGATGGCCGGGGCCCACCCCAGCCGGGCCAGGCGCTGCGCCATGGCCCCGCCCATGTTGCCCACCCCGATCAGCGTGACCGCGAACCCCGCCACCTTAGCTTTGCACCAAGCGCTTGGAGTTGGCAATCGACATCAAAATACCGAGCGCCAGCCCCAGCGTCACCATGGCGGTGCCGCCGTAGCTGATGAACGGCAAAGGCACGCCCACCACCGGCAGGATGCCGCTCACCATGCCCATGTTCACAAAGGCGTAGGTAAAAAAGATCATCGTCGCAGCCCCTGCCAGCAGGCGGGAGAACAGGGTGGGCGCCTCCAGCGCGATCGCCAGACCCCGCAGGATCAAGAAGACAAACGCGCAGAGCAAAAACACATTGCCGATCAGGCCAAACTCTTCGGAGTAAGCCGCAAAAATAAAGTCGGTGGTGCGTTCGGGGATGAACTCGAGGTGCGTCTGGGTCCCCTTCATAAAGCCCATGCCGGTAATGCCGCCGGAGCCGATTGCAATCATCCCTTGAATGATGTGGAAGCCTTTGCCCAAGGGGTCCCGGGTGGGGTCCAGCAAGGTGCAAATCCGCTGCTGCTGGTAGTCGTGCAATACAGACCAGCGCACCCCATCCGCACACAGCTGGGGCTCAAACACGACCAGCAACACAATGCCGACCACCGAGATCACCACGGGCGGAATCACCAGCTTCCAGCTCATGCCCGCGAAAAAAATCACGGCCAAGCCGGCGGCCATGACCAATAGCGAGGTGCCGAGATCGGGTTGCTTCATGATCAGGCCGACCGGGACAGCCAGCAAACCACCGGCCACCACGAAGTCGAGGGGGCGCAACTGCCCCTCGCGTTTCTGGAACCACCAGGCCAGCATCAGCGGCATGGCAATTTTCATAATCTCGCTGGGTTGGATCACCACCCCGACGTTGACCCAGCGCTTGGCCCCTTTCTTGGTGATGCCAAAAATCGCCACCGCGATCAACAGCGCCACCCCCACGGTGTAGAGCGGCACGGCCACCAGCATCAAACGCTGCGGCGGAACCTGGGCCACCACAAACATGATGGCGGCGGCGATCAGCATATTGCGACCATGGTCCTCAAACCGGGTGCCGTGGTCGAAACCCGATGAATACATGATGAGCAAACCGGCGCATGCCAGCATGAACACCGCAAAGGCCAAGGGCCCGTCAAACCCCGAGAACCAGGGCGCAATGCGCTGACGCAGGGAGACTTTTCCGAATTGGTACGACATAGCCATGGATTATCCCCAAGCCGCTGCCCATTACCATCCCGACATGGCCATCACCCACTTGCTTTACCTCCACGGTTTTCGCTCTTCCCCCCAATCCCACAAGGCGCAAGCCATGGCCGCCTATATGGGCAGCCACTTTCCGCAGGTTCAGTGGTGGTGCCCGCAACTGCCGCCCTCCCCGCGCGCCGCCATGGCCCTGCTGATGCAGGGCATTGCCGACTGGCCCACAGCGCGCATGGCGGTGGTGGGCTCGTCGCTCGGCGGCTTTTACGCTACCCACATCGCCGAAGCGACGGGCTGCCTCGCCTTGCTGATCAACCCCGCAGTCGATCCCGCACGCGATCTGGGGAAATACATCGGTGAAAACCGCCAGTGGCATGCGCCCGAGGAAAGTTTTTACTTTTTGCCCGAGTACGTGGACGAACTACGCAGCCTGGAAGTGGGCGCCTTGCAACACCCAGCACGCTACCGCGCCATCCTGGCCAAGGGCGACGAAGTGCTCGATTGGCGCGAAATGCACGCCCGCTACGCCGACACCCGGCTCACCTTGCTGGAAGGGGGCGACCATGCGCTCACGGGTTTCGAGGCCTTTTTGCCTGACTTGGCCGCCTTTATGGGCCTGATGGGCGACACCGGCACTGGTGCCTAAAACCCTTCGGTTCCCGAGGCCTGAGCCGGCGGGTTCGGGACGACCCGTTTTGCGGGGACAATCCACCCCCTATGTTTGTACTGTTTGAAGAAGCCGGAAAATTCATGGCCGGTCGCGTCCTGTCCGAGGCAGAAGCCTCTGCACAGGTGGAGTTGGATTCCGGCAAGCGCGTCAAGGTCAAGTCGGCCAACGTGCTGATCAAGTTCGAAAAGCCCGCCCCTGCTGATTTTGTGGCCGCCGCCCAGGCGCAGGCCGCAGGCATCGAGCTGGACATGGCCTACGAATTTGCCCCCGACGAAGAGTTTGGCTTTGCCGATCTCGCCAAAGACTATTTCTCGGCCCAGGCCAGCCAGGCCGAGCAAGCCGGCATGCTGTTCAAGTTGTTTGACACGCCGCACTATTTCCGCCGCGCCGGCAAGGGCCGCTTCAAGAAGGCGCCCGCCGACATCATTGCGCAGGCGTTGGCCGCCATTGAGAAGAAGCGCCTGATTGCCGAGCAGATCAACCAGTGGGCCCAAGAGCTGGCGGCAGGCACCTGCCCGCAAGCCATCAAGGACCAGCTGTACAAAATTCTGTTCAAGCCGGACAAAAATGCCCCCGAATACAAAGCCGTAGTCGAGGCCAGCCGCGCCACCCATATTGCGCCGCTGGAGCTGCTGCAAAAGGCCGGTGCGATTGCCTCGCCCTACCTGTTCCACTGGAAGCGCTTTTTGCTGGAGAACTTCCCCAAGGGCACCGGCTTTCCC
>DAINNP010000292.1:0-2767 GCA_036735785.1 Rhodoferax sp.
AACTGGCGATAGGTTTCTGTCATGCGCTGCACACTGCCCTCGCCTTCGGGGAACAAGCGCTCTGCCCGGTCGTTGGCGCCTATGCGGCGCAGGGCCCGCTCAAAGGGTTCCAGCCGGGCCTCCACATCGCGGGTGATCCAAAGCACGTATTTCTGTTTGATTTGCAACAGGCGGTCGGAGTGGTCCAGGGCTTCCTGTGTGGGGCCTTCGCGGAACAGAGTGCGCAATGCGGACAAGACTTCGGCCACATATTCCTCGCAAAAGGCCACATGTTTGTCAAAAGCGATAGACGCCATGTGCGAGCCTGCCGCCAGTGAAAAGCGCTGCTGGGTTTCAGCGAGCTGGTTCTCCTGCTGGCGCTTGGCTTGCTCACGCAGGATGTCCACCACCACCGCCGACAGCGCGCCGAAGATGGGCACGGCCGCCAGCGTTTGCACCAGCTCGCCGTGCGGCAGCAACAGCACCGCGCCCAGCGCGATGAGGATGACGGCCAACAGAACCAGAATGTGTTTGCGTTGCATACGAGCAAGGGGAGAGCTTTACCAAAGCACGACTGTAGCGCGACAGCCAACATCTGCTTGCAAGCAGATTACAAAGCTTTACCCAGGTTTGCCAAAGCTGCAAACGCGCTTCACAGCCGGCGCGCACCATGAAGGTCCCTTCACTTAGGAACCTCTCCATGAAAAAACTGTTGATCACCTCTTTTGTTCTCGGCTCTTTGACAGCAGGCTCTGCCTTTGCCGCAGGCCCCACGGCTGCCCCGGACCTGTCCGGCTTCAGCATCGGCACCAATGCCGAGTTTTCTCGCGGCAGCGTGACGGCCAACGACGGCAGCTCGGACGGCGGCGCCACCACCAGTGCCGGCATCAATGCCCGCTATGACTGGGCCCTGACCCCCACCTTCGCAGTCGGCCTGGGCGCCAGCTACAGCACCGGCAACCATGCGTTCGGCAGCTACGCCAACGGCACTGCAGCGAGCATCAACAACCGCTATTCGATTGACATCGTACCCACGGTAGCCCTGTCCAATGACATTCAGTTGTTTGGCAAGGTCTCGTCGATTTACGGGAGCGCGGCTTCCAGCGACGGCGTCAACAACCACGATGTGCAAGGCGTGGGCTACGGTGTCGGCGTGCGCAAGATGCTGGACAAAAATCTGTACGTGCAGGCCGGTTACGACCTGAACAAATTCCGCGATGTGACCTACAACAATGGCACCACTGCCAGCCTGCAAGAGAACGTGTACAGCGTGGGTATCGGCTACAAATTCCGATAAGCACTGCGGCCAAAGTGAGGGCGTGGCAGAGCGCGGGCGATAAGCAGGTAAATTCGAGGGGTCCTCCCCCCTCGCTATTGACCCAACCCGACGCTGCGCCCATGCCCACTTCCACACCCGCCCTTCCCTACTGGACGATTGCTTGGCCCTTGGTTGCCTGGGCGCTTCTGGCAGGCCAGGCCGCGGGCATGACGGGCAGCATCTACATCGGGCTCATGGCCGTGGGCTTGGTGGGTGCGGTGTTGGCGGCAGTGCACCATGCAGAGGTGGTCGCCCACAAGGTGGGCGAGCCCTACGGCACGCTGGTGCTGGCGCTAGCGATCACCATCATCGAGGTGGCACTCATCGTGTCCATGATGCTGGCCGGAGGCCCTGCCACCACCGCTCTAGCCCGCGACACGGTGTTTGCAGCTGTGATGTTGATTCTGAATGGCATTGTGGGCATTTGCCTGTTGGCCGGCGGCAGCCGCCACCGGGAACAAACCTTCGGGCAGCTGGGCGTTAGTGCATCGCTCACCACACTGGCTGCGATCGCGGTGCTCACGCTGGTCTTGCCCAACTACACCACCAGCATTGCCGGGCCGGTCTACACGGCCAGCCAATTGGCATTTGTGGCGATTGTGTCGCTCGTGCTGTATGGCACTTTTGTGCTGGTGCAAACCGTGCGCCACCGCGATTATTTTTTGCCGGCCCACGCCGACTCTGACAGCCATGCCCCCCCGCCCTCGGGCCGGATAGCGGCGGCCAGCAGCTTGTTGCTGATCGTGGGCCTGGTCGCCGTGGTGCTGCTTGCCAAGGGCCTGGCGCCCACCATCGAGGCGGCAGTGGCCCACGCTGGTGCGCCCAAGGCAGTGGTGGGCATCATCATTGCCATGGTGGTGCTGCTCCCTGAAGGGCTGGCAGCCTACCGCGCAGCCCAAGCCAACCGCCTGCAAACCAGTTTGAACCTGGCACTGGGCTCGGCGCTGGCGAGCATCGGGCTGACGATTCCGGCCGTTGCGATTGTTTCTTTGGCCACCGGCTGGACGCTCACGCTGGGGCTTGATCTGAAGTCGGTGGTGCTGTTGCTTTTGTCACTGTTTGTGACCAGCCTCTCCTTGAGCACCGGCCGCACCACGGTGCTGCAAGGCACCGTGCACTTGGTTCTGTTGGCAACCTACCTGTTCACCACCATCGTGCCCTGAGCACCTCACCGCTTTGGGAGGCCGCACGAGGTGCGCTCCCGAGGTGTGAGCTTGCTGCCTACTGAGCGCTGGCGGCAATCGGCTTGAGTGTGGGCACCACGTCGCCGCATTGGGCGCGGTGGCGCAGGGCGTGGTCCATCACCACCAAAGCCAACATGGCCTCGGCAATAGGCGTGGCGCGAATGCCGACGCAGGGGTCGTGGCGGCCTTTAGTCACCACCTCGGTCGGGTTGCCCTGCGAGTCAATCGAGGCACGTGGCGTGATGATGGAGCTGGTGGGCTTGATGGCAATGCTCACCTCCAGATC
>DAINNP010000293.1:0-2766 GCA_036735785.1 Rhodoferax sp.
AAGGGCTCGTTTTCTTTTACACGGATCGTTGTCATTACGTAATGAATTCCAAAATATGCTGTTCGTTGGCATGAGGGAAGATCGGGCCCTGCACGTCTGAATCAGCGAAATGTCCCCATCTGTTATTGCTTAACTAGTATTGGCCGATGGGGGTTCTGCCAGAAGAGCCTGCGATTATAGCGCCTTCAGGCGGGCTGCCAAGCCATGCGCGCACGCAAAGCCGCTGGCCCAGGCCCATTGGAAGTTGTATCCGCCCAACCAGCCGGTGACATCGGTCACTTCACCGATGAAAAACAGGCCCGGCTGTTGGCTCTCCAGGGTTTGGCTGGACAACACTTTGGTATCTACACCGCCTGCGGTGACCTCGGCTTTGCGATAGCCCTCGGTGCCGGTGGGCGTGAGTTCCCAGCGGGACAGGCGCTCGGCCAGCGCGTTCAAGGCCTTGTCGCTGGCTTCATTCACGGGGCGCTGCCAATCATGTCCCCAGGTGGGGCCCTGGTTCACCCAGGTATCGGCAAGGCGGCTGGGCACCAGGCCTGCCAGCTCATTAGCCACCCGTTTGCGCGAGCTGCTTTTGGCCTGCGAGAGGTGTTGTGCCAAGTCCACAGTGGGCGCCAGGTTGAGGCGGATAGGCGTGCCCTCGGCCCAGTAACTGGAGATTTGCAGCACCCCGGGGCCGGACAGGCCGCGGTGGGTGAAGAGCAAATCTTCGCGGAACGACATGCTGCTTTTCTTGCTGCCGGTTGCAATATCGACCGGCAGCGACAAGCCTGACAACTCGGCGAACGGGGCCCACGAGGTTTCGTCGAAAGTGAGCGGGACCAGCGCCGGGCGCGGGGTGATCAGCGGCAGGTTGAACTGTTTGGCGACCCGGTAGCCGAAATCGGTGGCGCCGATCTTCGGGATCGACAAGCCGCCGGTGGCGATCACCAACGCTGCGCAGTGGATGGCGCCGCGGTCACTATCAATTTCATAGCTGCTTGCGCAGTTTCCATGGGGGCTAGAGGCCGAAAACCGTATGTTTTTGACGCTGCAAGGTTGCCAGCGCTCTACACCACCTGCGGCGCACTCGGCCAGCAGCATGGCAATCAGGTCTTCGGCAGAGCGGTCGCAAAAGAGCTGACCCTTGTGTTTCTCATGGAAGGCGATGCCGTGTTTTTTGACGAGCGCCACAAAGTCAGCGGGGGTGTAGCGAGAAAGGGCGGATTTGGCGAAGCGCGGGTTCTCGCTGATGAAGTTGGCCGCACTCACGTCCATGTTCGTGAAGTTGCTGCGCCCGCCCCCGGAGATGCGAATTTTCTCGGCCACTTTCTCGCTGTGGTCGAGCACCAGCACCTTCAGCCCGAGCTGACCCGCCACACCGGCGCAAAACAAACCGGCAGCCCCGGCACCCACGATCACCACGTCAAAACTATGCATAGGCGCGCAGTGTAGGCGACGGCAAGGGTCTGTGGGTGGCTGGAGATGCAGCCTTCGCGCTAGGCGTGCTGTGACTTGCGATCCGCCAGATGGATGGCCTTTTGGGTCAGTCTGTCGACCTCGGTGCTGATGCCCGAAAGCACATTGGCCACCACCGCAAACTCACGCCCCTTGTCACCGGCACGCGCTGCAATGACTTGGGCGTTGAAACTCACGATCTTGGCTTCCCGGGCGATGGTGTGGATGTCCGACACGATCCCGCTAAGCTCTTTGAAGAGATTGTCAGACTGGGCCTGGGCAATCGCGTCAAAGGTGCTGGTGGCTTTGTTGAGCGCATTCAGCACTGTGTCGTTGTCGGCCACCATGTCGGCCAAGAGGGCGCGCGCATCCCCTTTGCGGCTGATGGTTTCGAGGGTGCGGTGCATCCGGTCGATGAAGGTTTCTATCGTGACTCCGATGCCTTGTGGCCCTTCGTACACCGCGCGCAACTGGCGGGCACTGAGCGGCTCGTAGTGAGTGAGGGTGGCCAGCAGTTTGGCCTCGCTGTCACAAAACAGCTGAAATGTTTTTTGGGCGGCTTGCAGTTGGGTGGTGTCGCCGTGGGATGCCAGCAGGGCTTGCATGATGACCCGCTGTGACAGCATGCGCTGGCGGGCTGCCAGGTTGAGGTCGGACAAAGGGGCGTTGCCACCCGGGGCGGGGGCAACGGCCGGAGCAAGCGTGGTTGCGGGGTGCGGCATGGGGCAACGTGTGCGTGGTAAGGGTGCCCACTACGCCGCAAGTTGCGTGCCGGTTTCAGTGGGCGCGTCGTGCGCCGGCAGGGGCGCCACTAGTCATGTCGGCTTGTGCAGCAGCCAGCAAGCCGCTCATCACATCGCCCACCACGATCACGCTCGGGCTGGCCAAATGTTCGCGAACGATGGTGTCTTGCAGCTCGCCCAATGTGCAAACTGCGTGGCGCTGGTGCGGCAGGCTGGCGTTCTGAATGACGGCTACCGGCGTGCTGGCGGTCAAACTTTGCAGCAGCCCGGCTTGAATGTCCGCAGCGCCGCTCACGCCCATGTAGATCACCAGCGTCAGCTTGGCTTGGCGTGCGGCTAAAGCCAGGGCCGGCCAGTCGGTGCCGCTGTCGCCCGGTTTTGCGTGGCCGGTGACAAACACCACGCCGTGGGCATGTTCGCGGTGAGTCAGCGGCACGTTGAGGGAAGTGACGGCCGCCAGTCCGGCGGTGACTCCATTGACCACTGATACGCGGATGCCGGCTTCTTCAAGGTGCTCCACCTCTTCGCCGCCGCGGCCGAAGATGAAAGGGTCGCCGCCTTTGAGGCGCACCACGTTTTCGCCCTC
>DAINNP010000294.1:0-2761 GCA_036735785.1 Rhodoferax sp.
GCCAGCTCGGCGCGCGGGTCATGCTTGGGCATGAAGCGCTCGCCGGTGGGCAGCACCAAGCGGCCGCCCTCGCCGCGCACCGCCTCGGTGATTAAAAAGCTCTTTGCGTGCGGGTGGAACAGGCAGGTGGGGTGGAACTGGATGAACTCCATGTTCTGCACCTGGCAGCCCGCGCGCCAGGCGGCGGCAATGCCGTCGCCGGTGGCCGTGTCGGGGTTGGTGGTGTAAAGGTAGACCTTGCCGGCGCCACCGGTAGCCAGGATGGTGTGCGGCGCCTGAAAGGTGAGCACTTCGTCGGTGTCGTCGTCCAGTGCGTACAGGCCCACGCAGCGGTTGGGGCCAGCCTGGCCCAGCTTGGTGGTGGTGATCAGGTCCACCAGCGTGTGGTGCTCAAACAGCGTCACGTTGGCGCTGGCTTTCACCTTCTCGATCAGGGTCTGTTGCACGGCGGCACCGGTGGCATCGGTCACATGGACGATGCGGCGCGCGCTGTGGCCGCCTTCGCGGGTGAGGTGCAGCTGGCCGGCGTGGCCCGCTTCTTCTGAAAACGGGACACCCAGTTTTTGCAGCCAAGCAATCGACTGGGGCGCGTTTTCCACCACGAACTGCGTGGCTTTGAGGTCGCACAGGCCGGCGCCGGCAATGAGTGTGTCGTCCACGTGGGCGGCAAAGCTGTCGTCCTTGTCCCACACGGCGGCAATGCCGCCTTGGGCCCAGCCACTGCTGCCTTCGCGCACCGCGCGTTTGGTGAGGATGGCCACGCGGTATTGCTGCGAGAGCAACAGTGCCGCGCTCAGGCCGGCGAGGCCACTGCCCACGATGAGTACGTCAAACGACAAAGAAGGGGTAGGGGTCATGCAATGGAGGAGGAATAAGAGTGCACCACCCGGCTAGCGGGCGCGTTGGTGCAAACGTGTGGTGTCGTGCCAAAGTGGTTGCGCTACTACCAAGAGTAGCGTGAGTGCCAGCGGCACGGTCGTAATAAAGCCCAGCATTTTGAAGCCCATGGCGCCTGCCAGCGCCCCCACTACAAAGCTGCCGATGAGCAAGCTGTGCAGCCGGAGTTTTTGGGTGTTGGCCTGCACGCGGTGGCCTTGGGGGTCGACGTTGACATAGGCCATCTTGCCCAGTTCAATGCCCACGTCGGTCACCAGGCCGGTGAGGTGGGTGGTGCGAATTTCGGCGCGGGATATTTTGGTAATCACCGCGTTCTGCAGGCCCATGATGAAACACAGCAGCATGACCGTGAGCGGGGCGAAGAAGTAGGTGGCGTAGTTCATGGCGCCACCGAACACGCCGAACACCAATAGCAAGGCCGCCTCTAGCACCAGTGGCAAGCCATATGCGGCACGCAACTGTCTGCGCAACCCCCAATTCACGAGGATGGCGGTGCTCATGGCCCCCAGCACAAAAGAGAGCAACATGGCCACGCCGGTCAACATCACATCGGTGTGGCCCAGCACCAGCGAGTCCACCACGGTGGACACCACCCCGGTGACGTGCGAGGTGTATTCATGCACCGCCAGAAACCCACCTGCATTGGTGGCACCTGCCACAAATGCCAGTGCCATGCCCAGCCGGGTGTTGGTCTGGGGGGTGCGCTCCACATCAAGCCAACCGTGAATCCAGGGAAACATTGTCAGGAGTCCAGCGGTTGGTTGTCGGTTTAGTGGATGCGCATGCCGGGCTGGGCGCCGGGCCAGGGGGTGAGGATGTGGATGCCGGGTTGTGCGGTTTCATCCGCGTGGCTGGCTGCAAGAACCATACCCTCGGACACACCAAACTTCATCTTGCGCGGCGCCAGGTTGGCCACCAGCACGGTGAGCTGGCCCACCAGCTCTTCGGGTTTGTACATGCTGGCGATGCCGCTGAACACATTGCGCGTGGTGGGCTGGCCCTCGGCATTTTTTTCGCCTACATCGAGCGTGAGGCGCAGCAGCTTGGTGGAGCCTTCCACGGCTTCACAGTTGACGATCTTCGCAATGCGCAGGTCGATTTTGGCAAAGTCGTCAATGCCGATGGTGGGCGCCAGCGCCTCTCCGCCGGGGGCGTTGGGGTCCGCGGGTGTCGCTGCCGGTGTAGATCTTGCTACTTTTTTAGGAGCTGCTTGTGCAGGTTCTGCCTGGGCTAGAGGCTCTTTTGGTTCAAAAAGCGCTTCTAGCTGCTCGGGGGTGACGCGTTGCATCAGGTGTTGGTAAGGCTGGATGGCTTGCACATCACCGGCCACGGCCCAGGTGTCCATGGGGCGGCCCACAAAGCTTTGCACCGCTTGCGCCAAGCCTGGCAGCACAGGGGCCAAGTAACGGCTCAAGGCGTCAAACGCGTTGATCAGTACCGAGCACACCTGGTGCAGTGCCTCGTTGTTAGCCACGTCTTTGGCCAAGTCCCAGGGCTTATTCTGGTCCACATAGGCGTTCACCTTGTCGGCCAGCAACATGACTTCGCGGGTGGCCTTGCTGTATTCGCGGGCCTCGAAATGGGCGGCGAGCGCGTCAGAAGCACCCCGGATTTCAGCCAGCAGTGCACCCCCTTGGGTGCCAAAGTTGCTGGTCAATTTGCCGTCAAAGCGCTTGGTCAAAAAGCCGGCGGCGCGGGAGGCAATATTGATGAACTTGCCGATCAAATCGCTGTTCACCCGCAGCATGAAGTCTTCGGCGTTGAAGTCGATGTCTTCGTTACGTGCAGACAGCTTGGCCGCCAGGTAGTAGCGCAGCCACTCGGCGTTCATGCCCAGGCTCAGGTACTTGAGCGGGTCCAGGCC
>DAINNP010000295.1:0-2715 GCA_036735785.1 Rhodoferax sp.
CAGAAGGTGCTGGAAGAAGCGCCCGCGCCCGGCATGACGCCCGCACTGCGCGCCCAGATGGGACAAGCCGCCGTGGAAGCCGCCCGCGCGGTGAACTACGTGGGTGCTGGCACGGTGGAGTTCATCGTCGAGCAGCCCGGCGGCTACGAGCACCCCGAGGCGATGAAGTTCTATTTCATGGAAATGAACACCCGCCTGCAGGTGGAGCACCCGGTCACCGAGGCCATCACCGGCCTGGACCTGGTGGAGTGGCAGCTGCGCGTGGCCAGTGGTGAGCCTTTGCCTTTGCGCCAAGACGAGTTGCAGATCCACGGCCACGCCATCGAGGCCCGTATTTGCGCCGAGAACCCCGACAACAACTTCTTGCCGGCCACCGGCAGCTTGCAGGTGTACGGCTTGCCGCCCCATGTGACCTTTGCGCGTGCAGAGCGCGGCGTGCGGGTGGATTCCGGCGTGCGCGAGGGCGATGCCATCAGCCCGTTTTACGACTCCATGGTCGCCAAGCTGATCGTGCATGGCGCCACCCGTGACGAGGCGCTGGCCCGCCTGGACGCAGCTCTGGCGCAAACCCATATCGTGGGGCTGGCGACGAATGTGCAGTTCTTGCGGCATGTGACCACCAGTGCCTCGTTTGCAGCGGCCCAACTGGATACGGCGCTGATTCCGCGCGAAGCAGACGCCTTGTTCCACCAAGACAAAGTGGGCCTGCCCATGGCCGCGGCGGCCTTGATCGCCCACACTTTGCAGACGGGAGAACGCCAAGCCGCGCAAACCGATGCCCATGGCTGGCAAGACCCCTGGGCGCAGCGCGATGGCTGGAAATCGCACGGCGCCCAAGTGCGCAGCTTTGCGCTCGAATACGCCGGCGAGCCGCACACCGCTTTGTTGCGCTCAGTGCGCAGTGGCGCGCTGGAGCTGACGGTGGGCGGGCAGATGTATCCGCTGCAATGGTTACCTCAAGGTGATGCATTGGATGTACGCGTCGGCGAACAGCGCAGCTTGGTGAATTTGTATGAAAATGGGGCTGTAGCCCAGGTATTCACTGCGCGAGGTGCTACACAAATCATAGCGATTGATGCCTTGGCCCATGCGGGCGATGCACAGGCTGAAGGTGGCCGTCTGACCGCGCCCATGCCCGGCAAAGTGGTGTCGTTTGCGGTAAAGGCCGGCGATGTCGTCAAAAAGGGTCAGGCCCTCGCCGTCATGGAGGCCATGAAGATGGAGCACACCATTGCCGCGCCGGCCGATGGCACGGTAGGCGAACTCTTGTTTGCGCCGGGTGACCAGGTGACCGAGGGCAGCGAGCTGCTGCGCATGGTGGTACCTGCCTGAGCGAAGGTAGCCCGCACTGCGGTGAAAATGCAGGCATGACAACACCTGTGCGCATTACCTATTACTCGGCCGATTTCGACGAGGCCAGCTGGATTCCCGGGCTGCAAGCCGCCGTTCCCGGCGCCGAGGTCACCCTCTGGCAGCCGGGTGCGCCGGCGGCAGACTACGCAGTGGTCTGGAAGCCCCCGCAGCACATGCTGGACGAGCAACCGGGCTTGAAAGCCATCTTCAACACCGGTGCCGGTGTCGATGCCCTGATGAAGCTCAAGCTGCCAGCCGGCGTGCCGGTGATCCGCTTGGACGACGCCGGCATGTCGGTGCAAATGGCGGAGTATGTGTGCCACGCGGTGATCCGCCACTTCCGTGAGTTCGACGGCTACGAGGCCGACATGGACAACGGCAAATGGTCCTTCCGCAAGCCGCGCAGCCGCATCGACTATCCCGTCGGCATTCTGGGGCTGGGGGTGTTGGGCGAGCGGGTGGCCAAGGCCGTGGCGCAGTTCGATTTCCCGGTGAACGGCTGGAGCCGTTCGCCCAAAATGCTGGGCGGCGTGCAGTGCTTTCATGGCGAGGCGCAGCTGCAAGACTTTCTGGCAGCCAGCCGTATCGTGGTGTGCCTGCTGCCCCTGACCTCTGAGACCGACAGCATTCTCAATGCCCGCACGCTGGGCCAGATCCGCCCCGGCGGCTATGTGATCAACGTGGCCCGCGGTGCCCATGTGGTGGACGCTGACTTGCTCGCCGCCATCGACAGTGGCCACCTTGCCGGTGCCACGCTCGATGTGTTCCGGGTGGAGCCCTTGCCGCAGGGGCATGCCTTTTGGAACCATCCCAAAATCACCGTGACTCCGCACACCTCGGCGCGCACCCTGCGCTCCGAGAGCATCGCCCAGATCGCCCGCAAGATTGCTGCGCTGCAGAGCGGGAAGACAGTGGCGGGTCTGGTGGATGCGGGGCGGGGTTACTGAGCCGCATGACCGATACCAAACCCGACGCGTTCTCAGTCTTGGCGCAGGCACGCACCTCCGTGCGCGGCTTTACCGACCAGCCGGTGCCAGACGCCTTGTTGCATGAGCTGCTGGTGAGCGCGCGCTTGGCCCCTAGCGGTGCCAACCTGCAGCCGGGCAGCTTCGTCCAGGTGCGCGGTGCGGTGCGCGAGGCTTTGTCGCAAGCTATGTCTGCCGCCTATCGCGAAGGCCAAGCTGAGGCGGAGGACTACAGCTACTTTCCTGACCCTATGCCCGGCCATTTGCGCCGCCGGCAGGTGGCCGCTGCCCGTGCGCTGTATGACAGCATGGGCATTGCCCGCGAGGACCGTGCCGGGCGCAACCAGCAGTTTGAGCGCAACTTCCGTTTCTTTGATGCGCCGGTGGCGCTGGTAGT
>DAINNP010000296.1:0-2679 GCA_036735785.1 Rhodoferax sp.
ATGGATCAATACATCGGCGGTATCGAACACGCCATCCTGCACTTGCTGTACGCCCGTTTCTGGACCAAGGTCATGCGCGACCTGGGGCTGGTGAAGGTGGACGAGCCCTTTACCAAGCTGCTGACCCAGGGCATGGTGCTCAACCACATTTACTCCCGTAAAACAGCCAAGGGTGGCAAAGAGTACTTCTGGCCCCACGATGTGGAGCATGTGCAGGACGCCGCCGGCAAGGTGGTGGGCGCCAAGCTCATCAACCCGGTGGACAGCGCCGACGGCCTGCTGCCGGTGGGCACCGCGATTGACTACGAGGGCGTGGGCACCATGTCCAAGTCCAAGAACAACGGTGTGGACCCGCAGGAGCTGATCGCCAAGTACGGCGCAGACACCGCCCGCATCTACACCATGTTCACCTCACCCCCCGAGGCCACGCTGGAGTGGAACGACTCGGCGGTGGAGGGTAGCTACCGCTTCCTGCGCCGTGTCTGGAACTTCGGCTACAAACTGTCTGCTATGGATTCAGTAGCTGCTCGCGCAAGCGTAGCGGGCGCCAAGAGCCTGAATGATGTGGAATTCGGCAAGGAGGCCAAGGCGCTCCGGCTGGAAATGCACACCGTGCTCAAGCAGGTGGACTTTGACTACCAGCGCATGCAATACAACACGGTGGTGTCAGGCGCGATGAAGATGATCAACGCGCTGGAAGGCTTCAAGGCCCTGGACAGTGCGGGTGCGCAAGTGGCCCTGATCGAAGGTTTCGGCATTCTGCTGCGTTGCCTGTATCCCGCCACTCCACACTTGTCCCACGCCTTGTGGTCGGAGTTGGGCTATTCGTCGGCATTGGGCGATCTGCTGGACGCGCCTTGGCCCCAGGTGGACGCGGCGGCTCTGGTGCAAGACGAGATCGAGCTGGTCCTACAAATCAACGGCAAGTTGCGCGGCGCGGTGCGTGTACCGGCAGGCGCTGACAAGGGCGCCATCGAAGCGGCAGCGCTGGCCAGCGAGGTGTTCATCGCCCATGCAGCAGGCGCCGCGGCCAAGAAGGTCATCGTGGTGCCCGGTCGCCTGGTCAACATCGTCGTCTGATCACCATGCTGCAACGCCGATCGCTTTTTGCGCTGCCTGTGGCTGCCCTGCTGGGAGGCTGCGGCTTCAAGCTGCGCGGCAAACAAAACTACGCCTTTGAGACGATTGCGGTCACGCCCGAAAAGGGCGCGGCGGTGGCCTCGGAGCTCAGCCGCTACCTGGGCGACATGGTGCGGCCGGTGGCGCCTCCTGCGGGTGGAGTGCCTCCGGAGGTGATCGTCGATATTTTGGGCGAAACGCGCGAAAAGGTGATCGTGGCTCTCAACGCCTCCGGCCAGGTGCGCGAATACCAATTGCGGATCAAGGTGCGTTTTCGCATGCGCACCTCGCAAGGCCGTGACCTGATTGAGCCCACGGACATCTTGCAGGAGCGGGACATCAGCTTCAACGAGTCCGCCGTGCTGGCCAAAGAGGCGGAAGAGGCGCTGCTCTACCGCGACATGCAGTCCGACATCGTGCAGCAGTTGCTGCGCCGTATTGCGGCTGTGAAAAGCCTGAATCCGTAAGGTGGCCATGGACCGGGTCGATCACACCCTGCTGGAGTTGCTGCAGCGCGACGGGCGCATGAGCGCGCAAGCCTTGTCAGAGGTGGTCAACCTGTCGGCCCGTGCGACCCTGAACCGGATCCACAAGCTGGAGGACGAAGGGCACATCGAGGGCTACCGCGCCTTGCTGGCACGCCAGTCCATCGGTGAGCATGTGTCGGTGTTTGCGGAAATTGCCCTCAAGGACCAGCGCCAGGCGACGGTGCAGCGCTTCGAGCAGGCCATGGTCGCTTGCCCGGAAGTGATTGCCTGCTACCTGGTGAGTGGCCGCTACGACTACCTGGTCCGCCTGGCTTGCCGCGACCTGAACCACTACCGTGAACTGACCAATACCTGGATTGACGATGTCGGCTTGGGTGTCGACAAGGTGGTGACCAGCACCGAGCTGCAAACCGTGAAAGAGTTTGCCGGCTTCCCCCTGATGGTCCGCACGACCCGCTGATTGCCGGTAATTCCGTTTCGGAAGTGGTATTCGGGGCTGGCAGCGGTTTGCGCGCTTTGCCAGCCCGACTTCGTCGCTTAACTCCCTGCTGGCAGGCCTAGACTAGGTGCAGCTGCCGGCGTTGCGGTAGATGCGGAATCCGCATCCCCTCGCGGCACTTTGCCCTGAGGAGAAGCCCATGACCCGCTATATCGACGTCCATGACATGCAAGCCCTGGTGCGCCAGCACGGCCTGGCCCCCATGATGTCCGAGATGGCCCAGACCATCCGTGAAGACTTTTTGCGTTGGGAGGACTTCGACAAGTCCCCCCGCACCGCCAACCACAGCACCAACGGTGTCATCGAGCTGATGCCGGTGTCCGACAGCGCGCTGTACGCGTTCAAGTACGTGAACGGCCACCCCAAGAACCCGCTGCAAGGCCTGTCCACCGTGATGGCCTTTGGCGTGCTGGCCGATGTGGCCACCGGTTACCCCGAGTTGCTCAGCGAACTCACCATTACCACCGCCTTGCGCACGGCCGCGACCTCGGCCATGGCGGCCAAAGTGCTGGCCCGCCGGAATAGCAAAACCATGGCGCTGATCGGCAATGGCTCGCAAAGCGAATTCCAGGC
>DAINNP010000297.1:0-2675 GCA_036735785.1 Rhodoferax sp.
GCCAGCGCGGGCCCGGTGATGGCGTCCAGCAACGAATTCAAGATCATCATCCGCGGCAAGGGCGGCCATGCGGCCATCCCGCACAACGCCATCGACCCGGTGGTCGTGGCTTGCCAGCTGGTGCAGGGTTTTCAAACCATCATCAGTCGCAATGTGAAGCCGATTGATGCGGGCGTGATCTCGGTCACCATGATCAACGCCGGCGAAGCCACCAACGTCATCCCCGACCGCTGCGAACTGCAAGGCACGGTGCGCACTTTCTCGATTGAGGTGTTGGACTTGATTGAGCGCCGCATGCGCGAGATGAGCGAGAGCCTGTGTGCCGCGTTCAACACCCGGGTGGAGTTTGCCTTTGTGCGCAACTACCCGCCCACGGTCAATGCGCCCAAAGAGGCCGCGTTTGCCCGCAAAGTCATGGAGAGCATCGTCGGCGCGGACAAGGTCTACACCCAGGAGCCCACCATGGGCGCCGAAGACTTTTCGTTCATGCTGCAGGCCAAACCCGGCTGCTACGCCTTTATCGGCAACGGGGACGGCGACCACCGCACCATGGGCCACGGCGCCGGGCCTTGCACCTTGCACAACCCGAGCTACGACTTCAATGACGAGTTGCTGCCCTTGGGCGCTACCTTCTGGGTGCGTTTGGCGGAAGAGTGGTTAGCGACGGACGTCTGACATCAAGGCGTCAGTTCAACGGCGTAGCGGTCTTTTGCCATTTGCAGCAGGCCGTCAAAAATCAGGTTGTCCACCAGTTCAAACGGGCGGGTCATGCTGGGGGCCATTTTCCAGCCCGCACCGCCGGTCATGATGCAGGCCGGATCCGCACCGCAGTGGGCTTTGACGTGTTGCACCATCCGCTCCACCGCCCCCGCAATCGCAAAGGTCCCGCCGCTGGTGAGTGCGTCGCTGGTGTTGGTCGGGAAATCACGCACCTCGCCCGTCGGCACATGCAAGCCGGCGGTGCCGGACTCCAGTGCTCTGAGCATGATGCCGTGGCCGGGCAGAATCAGCCCGCCCAAGAATTTGCCTTGTGCATCGATGGCCTCTACCGTCACCGCTGTGCCCACCATGACCAGCACCATGGGGCGCGCTGGGCCTTGGCTCAGCATGTGGTGGTAGGCCCCGATCATCGCGACCCAGCGGTCCGCCCCGAGGCGGGTGGGGTGGTCGTAGCCATTGCGCAAGCCGGCTTCGGCTTCGCTGGAGACCACCCATTGCGGCACCACATCCCACAGGTCCATCTGCTCTTGTACACGGCGTTTGACCGCATCTCCCGCCACCACGCACCCCAATACATGGCGCGGTGAGGGCAGTGCGCTCCAGGCGCCATCTGCGAGCTTGTCGATGTTCTCCAGAAACTCGGCACCTTGTGCCAACAAGGCTGCACCGGGGCGGGGGGATGCGTAATGTGCCCATTTGAGGCGTGTGTTGCCGATGTCCAGCGCGAGAAATGTCATGGTGCCGCAAGCAGTGTCTTGATAAGTCGCACTCTACCGGATTCAGCACCGCAGACGAGAGCCAATGGCGCTCAGTGCTAAGTACTTACCCTAGGGCAGGCCGTAAGCCACCATGAGGGTGATTGGTTTACAGTTGACGTTTACGTAAACGTCAATCACGCCGCTGCACGCGGCAACCCTTTGTGAGTAACCCATGACCGATCTGTCTGCTGACTACAAAGCCCTGGCCAATTACCGCCCGACCCACAAAGTGCGGTTTGTCACCGCGGCCAGCCTGTTTGACGGGCACGACGCAGCCATCAACATCATGCGACGCATCCTGCAAGGCATGGGGGCAGAGGTGATCCACTTGGGCCACAACCGCAGTGTTGATGAGGTGGTCACAGCAGCCCTGCAGGAAGATGTGCAAGGCATTGCCATCAGCTCTTACCAGGGCGGACATGTCGAGTACTTCAAGTACATGGTCGACTTGTTGCGGGAGCGTGGCGGCTCGCACATTCAGGTGTTTGGCGGCGGTGGCGGGGTGATCGTGCCGGCCGAAATCCGGGAGCTGCATGCGTATGGGGTGGCCCGCATTTACAGCCCGGAAGACGGTCAACGCATGGGGCTGGCCGGCATGATCGGCGAAATGGTGATGCGCTGCGACAAAGACATCACCGCCCTCGCACCCACCGATTTGTCGGCGATTCAGGGCCACACAGAGGCCAGTTGGCGCGCGCTTTCCCAGCTCTTGACGGCAGCGGAGGCTTCTAAGCTAAATCCGGCTCTAGCCCAGGAAATGCGTGCGCAGGCTGCTACTAAAAAAATAGCGGTTGTGGGTATCACCGGCACCGGCGGTGCCGGCAAGTCCAGCCTGACGGATGAGCTGATCCGCCGCCTGCGACTGGACCAGAACGACGCTTTGCGCGTCGCTGTCATTTCCATCGACCCGAGCCGCCGCAAGAGCGGGGGCGCACTCTTGGGCGACCGTATTCGCATGAATGCCATCTCGCCGTGGCAGCAGGGTGCCCGGGTGTTCATGCGCAGCCTGGCTACGCGGGATTTCGGCTCCGAGATCAGCGCGGCGCTGCCGGATGTGATTGCGGCCTGCAAGGTGGCTGGCTTTGATGTGATCGTGGTCGAAACCTCCGGCATCGGCCAAGGCGACGCGGCCATCGTGCCGCATGTGGATGTGCCGCTGTACGTGATGACCCCCGAATTCGGTGCCGCCAGCCAGCT
>DAINNP010000298.1:0-1423 GCA_036735785.1 Rhodoferax sp.
CCCAGCAGGTCAAGCTGTACGCCAAGTACACCAACCTGCGCAGCGCCGTGGTGTTCGGTGGCATGGACATGAAGCCCCAGACCCTGGAGCTCAAAGCCGGTGTGGAAGTGCTGGTGGCGACGCCCGGCCGCTTGCTGGACCACATCGAAGCCAAAAACGCGGTGTTGAACCAGGTGGAATACGTGGTGCTGGACGAAGCTGACCGCATGCTGGACATCGGCTTCTTGCCGGACCTGCAGCGCATCCTGAGCTACCTGCCCAAGACCCGTACCACCTTGCTGTTTTCGGCGACCTTCTCGCCCGAAATCAAACGCCTGGCCAACAGCTACCTGCAAAACCCGATCACGATTGAAGTGGCGCGCTCCAACGCGACGGCTTCCACTGTGGAACAGCACTTTTACCGGGTCAACGACGACGACAAGCGCCATGCGCTTTTGCAGATCGTGCGCAGCAAACAAATCAAGCAAGCCTTTGTGTTTGTGAACAGCAAGCTCGGTTGTGCCCGCCTGACCCGCGCTCTGGAGCGCGATGGCCTGCGCACTGCTGCCCTGCACGGCGACAAGACCCAAGACGAGCGCCTGAAAGCGCTGGAAGCCTTCAAAAAAGGCGAAGTGGACTTGCTGGTCTGTACCGATGTGGCCGCCCGCGGCTTGGACATCAAGGACGTGCCCGCTGTGTTCAACATGGACATTCCGTTCAACGCAGAAGACTATGTGCACCGCATCGGCCGTACCGGCCGTGCCGGCGCTTCCGGTTTGGCGGTGAGCTTTGTCGGTGGCGGCAACGATGCGCGCCTGGTGGCTGACATCGAGAAGCTGATCAAGACCAAGATCGAGCTCGAAGCTGTGGAGTTCGACGAAGACCGTCCGGACATCCGCAGCCAGGGCCGTATCAATGACGGCCGCCGCATGTATGCCGAAAGCGGCGAGCAAGCCCGTGGCCCCCGCAGCGAAGGCCGAGGCGACGGTCGTGGTGACGCAGGCCGTGGCCGCAGCCATAGCAACGAGCGTGATGACGCCTACCGCACCCGCGCTCCCCGCGAATACGGTCGTCCGGCTCCTGCGCCCCGCGATCCGTTTTTTGACAAGCCCTACGAGCCCAGCGCACCTGCGGCGGAAGCACCTTCCCCATCGTGGGAGTCGGCGGCCAAGCCGGCTAGCCGTGGCATCTCTGCCAACATCAAGCCCAAGCGCAAGGTCGCGGCACTGTTTAAGTCGGCTTGAGCGTTCGGGTGGCTCTCAGTCCCCGGGTTCCTGGGACTGAGGGCATTTCACCTGAATCAGCTCGGTCGCCAGCCCACCTGCCGGTGCAGCAGCAACCCGCAACGCGCTCAAGCACCCGCCCCACACGCAACCACTGTCCAGGGCCCATACATCCGGCCGGTGGAGCCAGCCCAGTGTGGACCAGTGGCCAAACGCCATGA
>DAINNP010000298.1:1523-2671 GCA_036735785.1 Rhodoferax sp.
CACCGGTGAGTGTGTCGCTCCAAGCGTCCGGGCCATTGCCATACATCTGCTGGAAGAAAAGGTGCGCATCCGGTGCTTGAAGGGCAGCTTCTACCTCTTGGGCTAATGCTATTGTTTTGATAGCTGTCCACGCAGGTAATACGCCGGCGTGGACCATTAATATGCCTGAATCCCCGACGTTTTCGTAGAGGGCCAGTTTCTGGTGCCGTAGCCAGTACAAGAGCCCGGGGGCATCGTCGGCTTCCAGCAAGGGGGCGAGGGTATCGCGCTTGCCGGGTTTGCGGACCCCATAACTCACCGCGAGCAAATGCAGGTCGTGGTTGCCCAGCAAACAGCGGGCCGAGCTGCCGTAGCCCATCAGGCGGCGCAGTACCGCCGCAGACTCGGGGCCACGGTTCACCAGGTCACCCAAAAGGTAGAGCGTGTCGCGGCTGGGAGAGAAGTCGATTGTCTGGGTGAGCCGTTCCAGGGCAGTGTCGCAGCCCTGAACATCCCCGATAAGGTACATTGCCATGGTCTCGATTCTCGCTTGCATCCATGGATTTCTTACTCATTCTGGTTCTCACCTTGCTCAACGGCGTATTCGCCATGTCGGAACTGGCGCTCACAGCCAGCCGCAAAGTCCGTTTGCAAACCATGGTGGAGGCTGGAGACAAGGGGGCCAAGGCGGCCTTGGCCTTGCTGGATAACCCGACCCAGTTTTTGTCTGTGGTGCAGGTGGGCATTACCTCGATCGGCATGCTCAATGGCATTGTGGGTGAAGCGGCCTTCAGCGATGGTGTGGCGCATTGGTTGGAAACCCAGTTTTCGCTCTCCACCCGGGTAGCCGAGATTTCGGCCACTGCGCTGGTGGTGACCGGCATTACGTTCATCACGATTCTGTTCGGCGAGTTGGTGCCCAAGCGCATCGGGCAGCTCTATCCCGAAACCGTGGCACGGGCTCTGGCGATTCCCATGACCTGGGTGGCCACGGGGGCCAAACCGTTTGTGAAGCTGCTGTCTTACGCGACCCACGCCACCCTGCGCCTGCTCCGCCTCAACGCCACCGACAACCGCGCGGTGACCGAAGAAGAAATATCCGCCAGCCTTGAAGAAGGGGTGGATGCCGGCATCATCGAGGAGCACGAGCACCAGATGGTGCGCAATGT
>DAINNP010000299.1:0-2658 GCA_036735785.1 Rhodoferax sp.
TCCAGCCCGTCAAACAAGGCCTTGAAGTACAGCATGGTGCCGCCCACCAGCAGGGGCAGCTTGCCACGGGCGCTGATGTCGGTGATCAGCGTCTTGGCGTCTTTCACGAACTCGGCGGCGCTGTAGGTGTGCAGCGGGTCGCGGATGTTGATCAGGTGGTGCGGCACCGCGGCCAGTTCATGGGCCTCGGGTTTGGCAGTGCCGATGTCCAAGCCCTGATAGACCAGGGCCGAATCCACGCTGATGATCTCGGCCGGGTGCTCTGCGGCAATCGCCAGTGCGGCCGCTGTTTTGCCGGCCGCGGTGGGGCCGGCCAGGCACAGGTAAAAGGGCAAAGGGGTGCTCATGCCTGGCCTCCCGCCAGCAGGCGCGCACGGGTGACCTGGCGCAGCAGGATCAGCAGCCCGACGGCGGCCACCGTCAAGCCGACCACCAGTGCAATCCAGAAACCCTGCGCACCCATGCCCTGGACAGGTCGCCATGGCAGCCACTCCGGGGCCAGGCCCAGCACGCACCCCAGCGGCAGCGAGAAGCCCCAAAACGCCGTCAGGTGAATCACCATGGGGCTGCGGGTGACCTTGTAGCCACGGATGGCGCTGCTGATGACCACTTGGGCCGAGTCCGACAACTGGAACACCGCCGCCAGAAACAGCAGCTGCGCAGCCACTGCCGCCACTGCGGCATCGTTGGTATAGAGCCAAGCGATCTGGTGTGCTCCCGCTGCCATGCCGATGGCAGACACCACGCCGAATGCAAACCCGGTTTTCACACCCACCCACGCCCTGAAGCGCGCGGCCACCGGGTCGCCGGCTCCGAGGCTCTGCCCCACCCGGGTGAGCAGGGCAATGCCCATGCTCAGGGGAATCATGAACACCAGCGAGGTGAAGTTGAGTGCAATCTGGTGGGCGGCCACTTCGCGGCTACCGAAGCCTGCAATCAACAAGGCAATCAGCCCGAAGGCACTGGTTTCTGCGAAATAGGTCACCCCGATCGGAAAGCCCAGTTTCCACAGCGCCAACAGCTTGGCGGGGTGTGGGCCTTCCCATTCGGCAAACGGCCAGGTGCTGCGGTAGGCCGGTGCGAGGCGCATCCACAGCAGCAACCCGCCGAAGTTGAACCACACGCACAGCAAGGTCGCCCAGGCACATCCCAGACCGCCCAGCCGCGGGAAGGGGCCCACGCCAAACACCAGCAGCCAGTTCACCACGATGTTGAGCAGCAGCGCCGCCACCGACATCACCATCAGCGGTTTGGTCTGGTTCAGGCTGGCGCTGTATCCGTACAGCACCCGGTAGCAGGCAAAGGCCGGCAGGGCAAAGCTGATGATCAGCACAAACCCGGTGGCGACCTCGTGGACATGGGGCTCGATGTCCATGTGGTCAAACACCGTGGTGGACAACTGGGCCAGCACCATGGCCACCAAGCCCACGCCCAGAGCCTTCCACATGCCTTGGCGCACCAGGTGGGGGACTTGGGTGAACTCGCGAGCACCTACATGGTGGGCGACCATGGGGGCTACCGACATCATCAACCCCATGAGGGTGATGATGATGATGTTCCAGATCGACACCCCGAGCGAAATGCCCGCCAGGTCGTGCGCCGAGGCGTGACCGGCCATGGCCACATCGACCACCGACATGCCCACGTTGGCGAGCTGGCCGATCAGGATGGGCCATGCCAACGCCCACAGGGCGGCCAGTTCAGTGCGGGTGTTGGTGCGGGGGAGGGCCGAAGATGGCGGAAGGGGGCTTGCAGCGGGAGCGGTCATGTGGCGCCCATTTTACGGGGCACCCCCTGCTGCGCGGTGACCTGCAAGAGTGGCCCTGCAGTGCGCTCGACCCGCGTGCGGCACCGCCAAAAAAAACAGCGCCGAAGCGCTGTCTTTGTAGTGGCCGGGGCCCTTTATTTGCTGTCGCGGGCGGCAACGGCGGTGTCAGGGAAGTCGCTGAACAGGCCATCCACACCCAGGGCGTAGAAGCGCTTGTATTCGGCCTTGGGGTCGCCCTTGTAGTCGGACAGCAGGCCGGGGGCTTCGCTGCGGAAGGTATAGGCGTGCACAAACAGGCCGGCGGCATGGGCGTTTTTCACCACGTCGGTCGGGGGCAGGGCCACGCGGTCGTTGTCGGTGATCTTGCCGTCGCCGTTCAGGTCGCGTGGCTTGCCGTCGGCACCCAGCACGTGGGCGGCGCTGGCCAGGTAGGGCTTCCAAGGGCCGATGCCGTCGGCATAGGTTTTGACTTCTGCCAGGCCCTTGGGGGTCAGCAGGTCGGGGAAGGTGCGGCTGTCTTTGGCCACGGCAAAGTCGTAAGGCTTGTCGAACGGGGCCACCAGGGTTACGTTACCTTTGGAGTCCACATCGTCGGCATCCACCAACTGCACCAGGCGGACCTGGGTGAGTTTGCGCAGAGCTTTGAGGTTGGAGACTTCAAACGACTGGATAATGACCGGGGAGTTTTTCTGGGTGTAACCGTACTCGGCCAGCAGGGCCAGCAAGCGTGGCTCGATAGGCAGGCCGGCATCCACGTGGTAAGTGGGGTGCTTGGTTTCGGGGTACACGCCGATGGTGCGGCCAGTGCGGGCGGACTCGCTCTTGGCAAGGTTCAGAATCTCGCGGAAAGTGGGGATCTGGAATTGGCCGTCAAACGACTTGTCGCGCGC
>DAINNP010000300.1:0-2652 GCA_036735785.1 Rhodoferax sp.
GCGGGGAACTCAGGGGTATCCACCAGCTGCACGCCGGGCGCCACAAAAAGGCTACCCGCGCCGCCCACCATCAAAAAGCGCTTCACGCCGGACTGCTTGACGCCGTCAAAAATGGCGCGGGTGGCTTGCAAAAAGATTTCGCCGATACGCGGCTCCGTCCAGCCGGGGTTGTAAGCGCTGACCACCGCGTCATGGCCGGCAGCAGCCTGAGCGACTTGGGCAGCATCCAATGCGTCAGCCGCCACCACAGTCAAGCCGGCTTGGGCAGCCAGCTTGGCCGGATTGCGGGCCAACACGGTCACTTGGTGGCCACGGCTCAATAACTCGGCCAACAAAGGGGTGCCCACAAAACCAGTGGCGCCAATCAATGCAATCTTCATAAAAACTCCTGTTTCAAGGTGGTTAAGCAATGGCGTTAGTTTGATTGCTTCACGAAAACCTGAATAGACGGTAAATTTCGCTTTTACCGTGAAGTAAAACTTAACAATTAGATATGGACCAACTCAAACGCATGGCCGTATTTGCCGAAGTGGTCGCTGCCGGCAGCCTCAGCGGCGCAGCACGCCAGCTCGGCATGACGCCCTCCGCCGTGAGCCAGCACCTGCGCCAGCTGGAAGACGCGCTGGGCCTGGCACTGCTCCACCGGTCCACCCGCAAGCTGACCCTGACAGAGGCCGGTGCCCGCTATGTAGAGGGCTGCACCGCCATGGTGGCCGCGGCCCGCGCTGCAGACCAAGCGCTGGTGCTGCACCGGGACGAACCCGAGGGAGAGCTGCGCATAACCGCTCCCATCGGTATGGGGGCCTTGCTGGCGCATGTCTTGTTGCCCCTGAAGGACCATGCCAAGTTGCACATCAGCCTCTTGCTGGACGACGCAGT
Organism: Rhodoferax sp.; assembly: GCA_036735785.1. GTDB lineage: Bacteria > Pseudomonadota > Gammaproteobacteria > Burkholderiales > Burkholderiaceae_C > Allorhodoferax. The sequence continues at coordinate 880 of DAINNP010000300.1, forward strand.
GCTGGACCTGATTGAAGACCGGGTGGACATTGCGCTGCGCACCGGCAGCCTGCCGGACTCCAGCATGGTCTCGCGCCGGCTGGGCGTGATGGAAGCCCAGATGTGCGCCTCCCCCGCCTACCTGGCGCAGCACGGCTGGCCCCAACACCCGCGTGACCTTGCACACCATGCCTGGCTGGGCGGCCGCCCGTCAGGCAATGGCGAAGAAACCTTGGTGCTGCGTGGACCGGGTGGAGAGACAGAGCGCGTGCAGGTGACTGGCCGGGTACGCGCCTCGCAAGTCACCGTGCTGCACTCCCTGTGCGTGGCGGGCTGGGGCATCAGCGTCACGGTGACCGAGGACGACCGCCGTGCCATGGCCGACGGACGCCTGGTACAGGTACTACCCGACTGGAAGCTGCCCGAATTCGTGATCTATGCTGTCACCCCGCGACGGGGCGAGCAGCCTGCCAAAGTGCGGCATGCACTCACCCTGCTGGCGGATTACTTCGGCAAGCTCACCGGCTGACCGAGCATGGCTGCCAAGTGGGCCAATTGGGCCACGTGCGAAGACGTGAGCTTGCGGCCATCGCAGTTGCGCAACACGCTCTCCAGCACGATGCGCAAAGAAAGCAACAGACGCCGGATGCTAGGGCAGCCGCTCAATGACTCTTCAATGACAAGTGGCTTTGACCGGGAGATCTCCTGCTCGCTTGTCACGTGTGTACTGGACACCGCGCAAGGCAGGGGCCATAAAAGGCACCATTCGCAACTTGAAGCACCATCACCATGAGCGAGACAAGCCAACCGGTTCACACCCACCACCGTATTTGCCCTTTGTGCGAGGCCTGCTGCGGACTTGAAATCAAAGTACAAGACCAAAAAGTCATCAGCATCCGCGGGCATGAGGCCGATGTGCTGAGCCGCGGCTACATCTGCCCCAAGGCCATAGCACTCAAAGACCTGCACGAAGACCCGGACCGCCTGCGCACCCCGCTGATCAAGCGCAATGGCCAACACGAACCCGCGAGCTGGGAAGAAGCCTTTGCTGAAATCGAAAAGTGCCTCCCACCCCTGATGGCCGCGCACGGCAAAGACGCCGTGGCCATGGCGGTGGGCAACCCCTCTGCCCACAAGATCGGCCTGCTCACCTATTTCGGCAAGCTGGCACGCGCCATCGGCAGCCGCAACGTGTTTTCTGCCTCCACCCTGGACCAGATGCCCAAGCAACTGGCCAGCGGCCTGATGTTCGGCCACTGGCTCTCCACTGCTCTGCCCGACATCAGCCGCACCGATTTGCTGGTGGTGATTGGCGCTAACCCACTAGCAAGCAATGGCAGCATGTGGACGGTACCCGACTTCAAGGGCAAAGCCAAAGCGCTGCAGGCCCGGGGCGGCCAGCTCATCGTGATCGACCCGCGCCGCACCGAAACGGCGGCTGTTGCCGACGCGCACCACTTCATCCGCCCGGGGGCCGACGTGTTTTTGCTGGCGGCCATGGTGCAGGTGTTGTTTGCAGAGAATTTGGTGAACTTAGGGCGCGTGGCGCCATGGGTGCAAGGGGCTGAGGCGGTTCGCGCAGCGGTCGCCGGCTTCACGCCGGAAGCTGCAGCCGCCCGTTGCGGCATGCCGGCCGACACCATCCGCAGCCTGGCGCGCCAGATCGCCAGCACACCCAAAGCCGCGGTGTATGCCCGCATAGGCACCTGCACCCAGCAGTACGGCACGCTGGCGAGCTGGTTGGTGGATGTGCTCAACACCCTGACCGGCCACCTGGACATGGAAGGCGGCATG
>DAINNP010000301.1:0-2627 GCA_036735785.1 Rhodoferax sp.
CTCACTCAAGGCCGGGGTTGCAAACCACGCGGCACAAAGGCACTCAGCCGGGTGGCAATCGCAGCCTCGTGGCGCTGCCACCAAACGCCCAAGGCCACCAGGCCCAAGCCCAGCACTGTGAGTGCAAACGGAAACATAAAACTATCCTGAAACACCTGGTGCGACAGGTGCCCCAGATACAGCAGCACCCCAAAGGCACCGTACACCGTGAACACGCGCCGCCCGATGGCCGCCCCCACCAGCACCAAGGCCACATTCAGCGCGCAGTAGCCCAGCTTGGCCAGCTCGGAGCCCGAGTCGTTGAGGCTCAGGCCGCACCAGAACATGGTGGTGCCAAAGATATAGAGCCAAAACGCAAAATCCTGCCGCCACTCGGCCGACTGCGAGAGCCGGGTCCGCACATCCACCCACAGGGCCACCGCCACCGTGCCAATGCCAAACACCAGCGACATGTCGCGCATGAACTCCCACTCCCAGCGATGGTCCAGCAGCAGCATGTTGGCCACATCCATGCTCAGGTACCACAGCGTGAGTGCCAGCGGCATCACCATAAAGGGCAAGCGGTAGCGCCACAGCATCACCACACCGGCTGCCAGGGTAGCCAGCTCCAAGGTCAGCCAGCGCCAGTCAATCCGCGTGTGGTAACTGGCCAGCGAGTCCGAGCCCCCGGGCGGCCACCAGCCCATCAGGTGCTGCCCGCTCCACACAATCAAGGGCACCAAAAACACCGCCAGCGTGGCCAGCAGGCCTGCCGGCACCATCAGGCCCCGGCTCTTGAAATGGTCTGCCACCTTCAGCGCCGCCCACAGGTAGGCCACGCCCAGCAACAGCAAGGCCATGGGCCCCATTTGCTGGAAACCCAGGGTCATGAACAGCGACATCGCCCCAATGGCCAGCAAACCGCCAAAGTAATACAGCACATTCACAAAGCTGAACCCCGGCCCCGCAGCCACCGGCTGCACGTCATGGCGCCAGCGCTGCCACAAGGCCTGCGCCTGCGACTCGGTGATCACGCCGTCGCGGGCAGCCTCGGTCAAGTCTTGCAAGCGCAGCGCAACCGACAAATCTGCCGTGCCTGTGTCGTCTTTGATGTGCATTGCGCATCCCCCCTATGGTTGGCCTGCATATGTACCACAAGGCCACTCCTAGAATGAATCCATGCACACCCTCACCACCGCCCTGGCCCAAATCAACACCGAAGCCCGCGCCCTGTTCGGCCAAGGCAAGGTGGCCGACTACATTCCCGCGCTGGCCCAAGTGCCGCCCCGGCAGTTTGGTATGGCGGTGGCGCTGGTAGACGGCAGCACGTTTCATGTGGGCGATGCGCACACCCCGTTCTCGCTGCAGAGCATTACCAAGCTGTTTACCTTTGTGCTGGCGCTCAAGGCCATTGGCGAAGACCTGTGGAAGCGCGTGGGTCGCGAGCCCTCGGGTGCGGCGTTTAACTCGATGGTGCAGCTGGAGACCGAACACGGCATTCCGCGCAACCCGTTTATCAATGCCGGCGCTTTGGTAATTACCGACATCCTCACCACCCGCTACGCCCACCTGGACTACGCGCTCTTGGGCGCCCTGCGCCGCCTGACCGACGACCCCGACCTGAGCTGGAACGCAGCCGTCGCTAAAAGCGAGCGCGACACCGCCCACCGCAACATGGCCATGGCCTATTTCATGAAAAGCCATGGCAACTTTGCCAACCCGCCCGAGCTGGTGCTCGACAACTACTGCCGCCAGTGCGCCACCGAAATGAACTGCGCCCAGCTCGCCCAGGCCACCATGTTTTTGGCCAACGCAGGCCGCGACCTCGGCCGCGACGGCCGCCCGGACGAGCAGTTTTTAAGCCCCGACGAGGCCCGCCGCGTCAACGCCCTGCTGCTCACCTGCGGTGCCTATGACGCCGCAGGCGACTTTGCCTACCGCATCGGCCTGCCGGTCAAAACCGGGGTGGGTGGCGGCATTGTGGCCATTGCCCCCGGCGTCGGCACGGTGGCGGTGTGGGCGCCCGAGCTGGACGCCAAAGGCAACTCGGTGCTAGGCGCCTTTGCCCTAGAGCGCCTGGTGCAGCTCACCGGCTGGAACCACACCTGACATGCGCCACCACTGTGCACTTGCAGCGCTGTTGCTCACTGCCGTGTTGGGCGTGAGCTGCGCAGCCCACAGTGGCGCAGTCGATGCAGACGGGGTGCAAGCCCTGCTGCCCACCCAGCCCGGCGGCAGCGCACTGGCACTGGGTAGCAGCAACCCCAACACCGACAAGCGCTTCGGTTTTGACTACAAAGCCGCCGCCACTGCCGCACAAGAAGGCGGCCTACGCTACTGGAGCCTGCCGGCCACCCCGCTCACCTACAGCAGCGGCGGCAAGGGCTACACCGCGCGCCTGCACCTGTTCGCCAGCGGGGGCCAGCAGCAGTTCACCTGGAAAACCCAGCGCGGCTACCTCAGCACCCCACAAGATGTGCGCAACCAAGAGTTCACGGTGTATGTGCGGGTGCACGAGCCACTCACGCCGCTAAACGCACAAGTCACCCTCAAGATCCGTGGCGGGCGCCACAGCGAAAAGGATGGCGACGCCGCCTCCAGCACCATGATGACCTTTGGCCCCGGCGGGCCCAGCGGCATCACCCGTT
>DAINNP010000302.1:0-2593 GCA_036735785.1 Rhodoferax sp.
CCGGTCTGCGTGATGTGAGTGCACGGGTCTCGCTCACCTACCTGATCAGCCCACAATGGTCACTGACGGGTGGGCTACGCCATACCCAGCTGCTGAGCGATGCCAAAGACGCCCCCATGGTGCGCAAGACCAGCTCCAACACGGCCCTGCTGGCCCTGAACTACGCTTTCTGAGTGACATAAACCGAAACAAACCGCAACCGCCTTGACACCCAGTGTCAGGGGCACTTAGGCACCATCACGGTCATATTCCAACTACCCGCCCGGGTTCAGAAAGACCGTGATGACCAATTTCTTTTTACGCCACCATGCCAAGCGCACGCTCATCGGCGCTGTGACCGCCCTGGTGCTAGTCAGTGGGCTTGCCGCGTGCGGCCACCGTTCACATGACTATGGCAGCAATATGACAGTCGAGCAATATGCCGCCAAACGGGACAAGTTGGTCGACAAAGTGGGCAGCAAACTCGACCTGAACGCTGACCAGAAGAAGCTGTTGGCGGTAGTAGGCGACAAGATGTTCGAGCAACGTACGGCCCTGATCGGCCAGACGCAAGACCCGCGTGCTGAAGTGAAAGCGCTTGTGGCAGGCGACAAGTTTGACGCCGCCCGTGCCCAGACCCTGATCAACGATAAAACCGCCGCCCTCCAGACCAAGAGCCCTGAAGTCATTGCCGCCATGGCCAACTTCTACAACAGCCTGAATTCCGCCCAGCAACAAAAGGTGCGCGACTACATGAATGGTCGCGGTCACTGGTTCAGCCGGGGCTGAGCGCAATGGCGCCCGCAACCCTGAGCGCCATTGCGCAGCCGCTGCGTGCTTACGGTGCCGTGGTGCTTGAAGGCTACGAAGAGCCCCACGCCGAAGTGATGGCCTTGGTGTGGGGCCCGCGCTTCGACCGAGAGCACGCCCTGCGCCTGCTGGAGCGCCGCCCGGGCTACGTGCCCAAGGTACTGCACGATGTACAAAAGGCGGCCGACCTGTTTGACCGACTGGCGGACGCCGAGCGTGACCGCCTGCGCAGCCTGATTCAGCGCCACCGCAGCCTGCTGCGCGTGTGTGACCACGGGTGTGACAATAGGCCGGCAACCCACTGACACCCATGTACCGCATTTTGCTCATCGATGACGATACCCAGCTCGGCGGCCCGCTGGCGGCTTACTTTTCGCGCTTCGACATGGCGCTGGAGCACTGCCTGCGCCCGAGCGACGGGCTGGCGCGGCTGGCACAGGGCGGAATCGATGCAGCCATACTGGATGTGATGCTGCCCGAGATGGATGGCTTCGCCCTGTGCCGCACCATCCGCAAAGACAATGACGTGCCCATCATCATGCTCACCGCGCGCGGCGAGGTAATGGACCGGGTGGTGGGCCTGGAACTGGGGGCGGATGACTATGTACCCAAACCTTTTGAGCCACGCGAGCTGGTGGCCCGGGTGCAAACCGTGCTGCGCCGCCGCGCACCGGCTGCACCCAAAACCGCCGTGGCCGACCCCAACCAGCTGTGCTTTCAGGGCCTGCGGATTGACGTGGATACCCGCACCGTGCAGCGCAACGGCGAAGCGGTAGACCTCACCGGCACCGAGTTTGATTTGCTGCTCCTGCTGGCCCGTGCGCCGGGAAAGGTGTTCAGCCGCGACGACATCCTCAACCAACTGCGCGGCCATGAGGCCGAGCTCTACACCCGCGCGGTGGACATTGTGGTCAGCCGCCTGCGCAAGAAGCTGGAGCCGCTGGATTGCATCAAAACCTTGCGCAACGCCGGCTACACGCTGGCGCTGGCATCACGGAGCGCGGTTGCATGAGCGCAGGGCAAGCGTTGTTGCGCGCCTGCAAAGGCTGGCCCGGTATCCGGGATTGCATCCGTGTGCAGCGCAGCGCCAAGCATCTGCTGGCGCATTCACTGCGAGTGCGACTGATGTGCATGTTTGTGCTGCTGGCGCTGGCCATGGCCACGACCTTCATGTTCGGCATGCAAGCCGCCCTCAGCATGGGTTGGCGCGATGCCGCCAAGCCCCTGGTCACCGATTACATCGACACCCTCTCCGCTGGACTCGGAAGTCCGCCCAGCGTTGAGCGGGCTCAAGCGCTCACCGAGCGCCTGCCGCTCACCCTGCGCATCACCGGGCCGCAAGTGAATTGGCGCAGTCACGTGGAAGACCTGTATTCGCGTGCCGAAGCCCGCGACGGCAAGCCGCCTTCAGACATGCGCTTTTTTGAGCGCACCACTGCCGATGGCCACCGTATCCGCTTTGGCTTGAGTGTGCAGGCTTGGCATGACAGGCCACGCTATATCGGTTGGGTCACCCTGGCGGTGTTGCTGCTGTTGACCGCGTTGGCCTACCGCCGGGTGCGCCGCATGTTGCGCCCCTTGGACGATATCCGTGCCGGCGCCCAGCGCTTTGGTGCGGGCGATTTTGCACAAAGCATCCCGGTGCGCCACGCCCACCGGCCTGACGAGCTGGGCGAACTAGCTACCACCATCAATACCATGGGGGCTGACATCCACCAGATGCTGGAGGCCAAGCGCACGCTGCTGCTCGCCATCAGCCACGAGCTGCGCAGCCCGCTCACCCGTGCCCGCCTGAACACCGAGC
>DAINNP010000303.1:0-2590 GCA_036735785.1 Rhodoferax sp.
CGTTTTCTTCCCGGCCCCGCAATGCTGGGGCCTTGTTCCGCAGCCTGTTGGCAGCCCGCCCTGCACAGGCTGCGCCCGAACAGCACGACATTGCCATCCAGGCCACTTGGCATGGCGCCCAGGCCGACGCCAAACGCCTCAAGCAGTACCGCGAGGTCTGCGGCCTCACAAACGCCGGCTTTCTGCCCCCGCTGTACCTGCACGCCATGGCCATGCCCTTGCACATGGCGATCATGAGTCACCCGCAGTTTCCCCTGCGTCTGCTGGGCCTGGTGCATCTGTCCAACAGCATGCAATGCCTGCGCCCCATCGGCGACTTCGAGACGCTGGACATGGACTGCCAGCTGCACGGCATGGAGGCGACCGAGCGCGGCCAGACCTTCACCCTGCACACCCGCCTGCACACGGGCAGTGAAACCGTCTGGACCGAAACCAGCACCTTCATGGCCCCTTTGCCCCGCAACGGGAAACGCGCGCCACCCGACGCGCAGCCCGACTGGGGCGCCCCGGTAGCCCGCTGGGCGGTGGCGGGCAATGCCGGGCGCCGCTTTGCCGGCCCCTCCGGCGACTGGAACCCCATCCACGTGAGTGCCATCACTGCGCGCCTCTTTGGCTACCCGCGGGCGATCGGGCACGGCATGTTCAGCGCAGCCCGCTGTGTGGACCTGCTCTGCCGCGACCTGCCGGCCTGCGCACCGCTGCACATTGACCTGCGCTTCAAGCGCCCCCTGTTGATTCCCGGCGAAGTGGCCTTACATACCCGGCAAGAGGCGGACAACAAACGGTTTGTGCTGAACGTGCTGCCACACGGCGAGCCGCATATCGAAGGCGCGCTGCGCAGGCTGTAAGGCACAGACAGCACCCGGCACAAAGGCTGCCCGCCACACGAACGATTGATTGCGAACGAGGACACCACCATGAGCAACCCCGCAGACGCAGGCTCCGCCCTGACCCACTTTGACACCAAGGGCGATGCCCACATGGTCAATATCGCCGGCAAAGCGCTCACGCACCGCAAGGCGGTGGCGGGCGGGCGCATCCAGATGCAGCAGCACACCCTGGACCTGATCCAGAACGCGCAGGCCGCCAAAGGCGATGTGCTGGGCGTGGCGCGTGTGGCCGGCATCATGGCCGCCAAGAAAACCAGCGACCTGATTCCCCTGTGCCACCCCATCATGCTGACCCGCGTGGCTATCGAATTTGAAGTGGTGCACGCCACCGCTACCACCCTGCCCGCCATCCAGTGCCTGGCCATTGCCGAAACCACCGGCGGTACCGGCGTGGAAATGGAAGCGCTGACCGCCGTGCAGGTCACCCTGCTCACCATTTACGACATGTGCAAGGCCGTCGACAAAGGCATGGTCATGACCGATGTGAAGCTGCTCGAAAAGCACGGCGGCAAGTCGGGCACCTATTTGGCTCCGCCCACCGCCTGAGCCCGCTGCAAGCCGCTCAATCCCCCGGCTGCGCGCCCTCGTAGCCCTCGATCAAAATCAGGTCGATCACCGACACGTCTTTGCGCAGGGCGATGGCGGCTTGGTATTCGGGGGAATGCCAGCAGTCCACCGCCGCCTGGTAGCTGGGGAATTCAATCACCACGTTGCGGCTGCGGCTCTCGCCCTCGGGGTTCTCAAATCGCCCGGCGCGCACCAGAAAGCGGGCGCCGTATTTTTTGAATGGCGCGGCGTTCGCGGCCTGATACGCCTTGTAGGCCTCGGTATCGAACACTTCTACACGGCCTATCCAGTAACCCTTGGGCATGTTTGTCTCCTGTGGAATGCTGGGCAACAGTGTAGGAGATGCCGCACCCAGCTGCCCCGTGCACGATTACCGATGAAATATGCCCCTAGCGCTCGTTGAATATGCGCCAATAGCTATCAAAAGCATAGCAAATACCGAGGTATGGCCCTGCACCGGTAAAATCGCCGCTCGCTCTTAGAAGAACCTCCATGTCTGACAACGCTTCCACACCCACTCCAGCAGCCCCTACCGCCCCCGAACAACCGGGTCTGCAGTCCCTCTCCAAGTCGTTTGAACCCGCTGCGCTGGAAGCGCACTGGGGCCCCGAGTGGGAAAAGCGCGGCTACGGCATCGCCGGCTTCCGCGGCACCAGCGCGCCGGATGCGGCTGCGGCCGCCGAGGGCAAAAACTTCTCCATCCAGCTGCCACCGCCCAATGTGACCGGCACGCTGCACATGGGCCATGCGTTCAACCAGACCATCATGGACAGCCTGACCCGCTACCACCGCATGGCCGGTTTCAACACCGCGTGGATTCCGGGCACCGACCACGCCGGCATTGCCACCCAGATCGTGGTGGAGCGCCAGCTGCAAGAGCAAAAAGTCAGCCGCCACGACCTGGGCCGCGAGGCCTTCACCGCCAAGGTGTGGGAGTGGAAAGAAAAATCCGGCAACACCATCACCGGCCAGATGCGCCGCATGGGCGACAGCGTGGACTGGAGCCGCGAGTACTTCACCATGGACCCCAAGCTGTCGCAAACGGTCACCGAGACCTTTGTGCAGCTCTACGAGCAAGGCCTGATCTACCGCGGCAAGCGCCTGGTGAACTGGGACCCGATTTTGATGAGCGC
>DAINNP010000304.1:0-2577 GCA_036735785.1 Rhodoferax sp.
GAGTTCAACTACTGCTTGGGACATATTCAGACTTTCGTGAGCCAGTGGGCGTATTGGGGGTTGCGGCCGTTGACGATGTCAAAGAACGCGGATTGAATTTTTTCAGTGATCGGGCCACGGCTGCCCACGTAGTCGCCCTTGCCCATGGCAATGCGGTCGAGTTCGCGGATCGGGGTCACTTCTGCGGCGGTGCCGGTGAAGAAGGCTTCGTCGGCGATGTACACCTCGTCGCGGGTGATGCGCTTTTGCACAATTTCCAAGCCCAGATCTTTGGCGATGTGGAACACGGTGTTGCGGGTGATGCCGTTCAGGGCGCCGGCAGACAAGTCAGGGGTGTAGATCACGCCGTTCTTGATGACGAAAATGTTTTCGCCCGCGCCTTCAGACACGAAACCGGAGCTGTCGAGCAGCAGGGCTTCGTCGTAACCGTCATCGGTGGCTTCCATGTTGGCCAGGATCGAGTTGGTGTAGTTGCTCACCGCCTTGGCTTGCGTCATGGTGATGTTGACGTGGTGGCGGGTGTAGCTGCTGGTTTTGACGCGGATGCCGCGCTTCATGCCCTCTTCGCCCAGGTACGCACCCCACGGCCATGCGGCCACCATCAAGTGGATGGTGTTGCCCTTGGGGGAGACACCCAGCTTTTTGTCGCCGATCCAGGTCAGGGGGCGCAGGTAGCCGGATTCGAGTTTGTTTTCGCGGATCACGGCGCACTGGGCTTCGTTGACCTGCTCCTGGGTAAAGGGGATCGTCATCCGCAGGATCTTGGCGCTGTTGAACAGGCGCTCGGTGTGCTCCTGCAGGCGGAAGATGGCGGGGCCGTTCACCGTGTTGTAGGCCCGCACGCCTTCAAAGGCACCGCACCCGTAGTGCAGCGTATGGCTCAGCACGTGGATCTTGGCATCGCGCCATTCGACCATCTGGCCATCCATCCAGATTTTGCCGTCGCGATCAGACATAGAAGGTGGGAGTACGCTCATCGGGTGTCCTTGAAGAGAGGGGTTTGCAGGAATTTGCAAAAAGGGGGATTTTACGAGGCCGATTCCACCGCAGCGGCGTGCGCGGGCTCTGGCAGCGCTTCGTCTTGCGAGGGACGCTGCAAGTCCCAGCTTTGGAGCTTGCCGCCATGGAACACACACAGCACCGTGCTGCCCGAGGTATCGGTCCAGCGGTAGCGCTCAGGTTGGGTGTCTTTGGGGGATTCGAGCTGCCCCAGCGAGCGGGTCATGGCCACCACATGCAGCAAGGGCAAGCCGGCTCGCAAGCGGGCGTGCAGCATGACGGCGCTGTCCACATGGCCGATAGGCCGGTTGGCCGCCCGCTTGAGCACTTGCAACATGCGGGTGAAGTGCAGCAGCTGCCACATGATCAGCCCACCGCCCACCAAAGCCACGCCGGGCCAGCCATAGTGCCGGTAGCCGAGGATCAAGGCCGCCAGGGCGGCCAGCGGAATCACGATTCGTTGGATTTTTTGAAACATCATCGGGCGATTTTCGCAGGCATTGCCCCCGTCCCGGGAAGTGGACACCTTAACGGCCTGCTGCAGGCTTGTCCCGGTAGCTCACTTCCAGGCCGTCAGCCACCGGCAAATCCCCAGAACGACAAGGGGCGGCACAGTCACGGCCACCCAGGTGGCGGGCAACTTGCGCACCTGGCCTCAGGTCAGGCCGCGCACCACGTTCATGGCTTCTTCCACCCGCTCCACCGCGTGGATGGTCATGCCCTCGATGGGTTTTTTGGGCGCATTCGCCTTGGGCACTACGGCCACAGTGAAGCCTAGCTTGGCAGCTTCTTTCAGGCGCTCCTGCCCGCGCGGTGCAGGGCGCACCTCGCCGGCCAGCCCCACTTCGCCAAACGCGATAAAGCCTTTGGGCAAGGGCTTGCCGCGCAGGCTGGAGGTGATAGACAGCATGACCGCCAAGTCAGCCGCCGGCTCGCCGATGCGCACGCCGCCCACCGCGTTGATGAACACATCCTGGTCCATACACGCCACGCCCGCGTGGCGGTGCAACACGGCGAGCAGCATGGCCAAGCGGTCTTTGTCCAGGCCCACACTCAAGCGGCGGGGCGACGGGCCGCCCATGTCCACCAGCGCCTGAATTTCTACCAAGAGCGGGCGGGTGCCTTCTAGCGTGACCATCACACAGCTGCCGGGCACCGGCTCGGCATGTTGGCTCAAAAAGATGGCGCTCGGATTACTCACGCCCTTCAGGCCTTTTTCGGTCATGGCGAACACGCCAATCTCATTCACCGCGCCAAAGCGGTTTTTGATGGCGCGCACCAGCCGGAACTGGCTGTGCGTGTCGCCCTCAAAGTACAGCACCGTGTCCACCATGTGCTCCAGCACCCGCGGCCCGGCCAAGGCGCCCTCTTTGGTCACATGGCCCACGAGCACGATGGCCGTGCCGCTGGCCTTCGCCGCGCGGGTCAGGTGTGCTGCGCACTCGCGCACCTGGGCGACCGAGCCCGGCGCGCTGGTGAGCTGCTCGGAATACACCGTCTGGATGGAGTCGATCACCGCCACATCCGGGCGGTTGGCCTCCAGGGTGGCGAGGATTTTTTCGAGCTGAATCTCGGCCA
>DAINNP010000305.1:0-2573 GCA_036735785.1 Rhodoferax sp.
CGCGGCCGAAGATGAAAGGGTCGCCGCCTTTGAGGCGCACCACGTTTTCGCCCTCTTGGGCGGCGGTGATCATCAGGCGCTCAATGAAGGACTGGGGGGTCGACTTGCAGCCGCCGCGCTTGCCCACATGGACGATACGGGCCGCCGGGTTGGCGTGGGCCACGATGGCGTCGTTCACCAAGTCATCCACCAGCAGCACGGTGGCTTGCTGGATGGCTCTCAGGGCCTTGAGGGTGAGCAACTCCGGGTCGCCGGGGCCGGCGCCTACGAGCGTGACATGGCCTGCGGCCGGCGTGTTCAGGGTGTTTTTCATAGTGCTTGGTGCAAATGCAAGATGTGCGCCACTTGCTCTGCAATCGGGGCAGGAACCGGACTCGCGCCATTCAAGACGGATTGTATGTAGGCCGCAGTGCTGGCTGCATCGATCTCGGTGGGCAGCTGCGGCAGCGCAGTCAACGAGCCGGCCTGGTAAGCCTGCAGGTCTGTGGCTTGGCCTGCCACAAAGGCTTGCATTTTGGGGGTGCGGCGCGCGTCTGCCACGGCCTCACCTTCGGTACCGCGGATGAGCAAGGCGTTGGCTTGGACCAGCGCGAAGGTGTCGGCCATGGACACTGCATATTCGGGGTGGGTGTAGCTGCTCACCAGCAGGGCGGGGCCGTCCACCGGATTCATGAGTTTGACGAGGCTGTGGGCCGGGTTGCGCAGGTTGACCACGCGGCGCACATCGAGCAAGCGCTGCAGGCCGGGTAGCAGCGTTCCGGTGGACACGAATGCCACGCTGCCTCTTGCTATCTTTTCAGGAGCGGTTAGCGCAGGTATACCGAGGGCTGAAAGCACTTTTGATATGAAAACGCGCTTATCCTCAGTCGGCGTGCCGTGGATTAACACGGGCACCCCCTTTCGCGCCAGCAACAGAGCCAGAAGGGGGGTGAGCAAGGGCAGTTTGCGCGCACCGTTGTAGCTGGGGATGACAACCACCGGCACCTCACTGGCAGGCAGCAGGGCCGTGCGGCTGCGCACCGCGTCGAGAAAACCGGCCATTTCCGTGGCGGTTTCGCCCTTGATGCGCATGGCCAGGCAGAAGGCGCCCACTTCCAGGTCGGTCACGGTGCCGTCCAGCACCTGGCCCAGAAGATCGGCGGCCTGTTCCCGGTTGAGCGCGCGCGCACCGTCTTTGCCGCGCCCGATTTCTTTGATGTAGTTGCCTATAGCCATCTATCGATTGTCGGTGAAGCCAGATAACTTTTGGCTATGTCCTTATGCTCCGGCTTCCGCTGCAGCGGCTACTGGAGTTGCTTTCACCATGCGCTGCAACTGCGGAATGCAGGAACCGCAGTTGGTGCCGCATTGCAAGGCTTGTTGCAGTTGGCCCAAGCGCTCGGTATCGCTGCCGGTGCAACGCGAGAGCGTGTCGGTGATGGCGATGTCGCTCACATTGAAGCAGGTGCACACGGTTTTACCTTTGCTCAGCACCGGCAAGGGCGGGGTCGCGCCACCGGCAAGGAGGGCGCGGCCGTAGTTCTGGGCGGGTTGCTCTTCGCGGAGCAGGGCGCCCATCCAGTCGAGGGCTTGGGTGTCGCCACTGAGCAAAAAGCCTTCCAGCGTCGCATTCACGGTGCTACGCTGCAGCCGCACCACACGGCGCTGGCCCCGTTTGGGGTCGGCATAGCGCACGGCATCAGGACCTTGTAAGTCCAAGAGAGCTTCAATCTGCACTAGCAGCGCTTCGTCTGGTGGGGCACTTCCTGCTGCCCGGAACATCACGCCGGTGCGCCCCGCCTGGCCCAAGGCGGCGTCGTTGCCGAAAAGCACGCAGCTGGCGAACTCAAAGCGGGCCATCAGGGCCTGCAGCTCGGTGCGGCGCGCCAACACTTTGTCGGCGGGCAACCAGGCCAGGGCGGCTACACCCCAAGGCATGTCCGCCTTGAGGACCTTGACGGCAGCGTGCTTGAGTTCGGGTTGCTTGGAGTCGGGGCAGAACACCGGACTGGTGAGCGCGTTGACGCCGCCCAGTCGCTCGCCGGTATTGCTCTGACCGCTGAGGAACTCATCGCCCCAATGCATGGGTAAAAACACTTGGCTTAAAGCCACTTCGGTGCTGGCTTGCACCGGTGCGAGGATGGAGCCGCGCTTGCTAGTGATGTGCACCAGGTCGCCCTCCGTCAGGCGGCGGCGGGCCATGTCTTGCGGGTGCATGTGCAGCGCGGGCTCGCGTACATGGCCGAACAAACGGCCCAAGGTTCCGGTGCGGCTCATGCCGTGCCACTGGTCGCGCAGGCGGCCGGTGGTGAGGGCGAAGGGGTAGCGCGCCTCGCGCGGCTCGGCCACCGGGGTGTAGGGCGAGGCGACAAAGCGGGCCCGGCCGCTGGGCGTGGGAAACACGCCGTCTTCATACAAACGGACTTTACCGGTAGTGGCTCCCTCGGGCAGAGGCCACTGCTGAGGGGCTGCTTCGAGCCGGGCGTAGCTCAAGCCGGTGATGTCAAGGTCGCGGGCGCGGGTGCTTTCGCGGTGCTCATTCCACACCGATTCGGGGGTCGGGTAGGGGAAAAGCGTGGCGTGGGTGGGGGTGA
>DAINNP010000306.1:0-2544 GCA_036735785.1 Rhodoferax sp.
GAAGACGTGTTGCGCAACAAACTCACCAAGCAGGAAGTCGATGTGCGCTTCCTGGACCGTGGCGATGTCCAGAAAATGGGCGGCGACAAGGTCAAGGTGGTGATCAAGGTGCGTAACGGCATCGAATCCGAACTGGCCAAGAAGATCCAGCGCCTGATGAAGGACAGCAAACTGAAGGTGCAGGCTGCCATTCAGGAAGAAAAAGTGCGCATTACCGGCGCCAAGCGCGACGACCTGCAGGCCGCCATGGCGCTGATCCGCAAAGATGTGACCGATATCCCCCTGACCTTCGACAACTTCCGCGACTGATGCGCACCGCCGCCCGCTTTCTGTTTGCCCTGTTGCTGGCCCCCGCTGTCTGGGGCCAGACGGTCGCCATTAACGGAACGCTGGGTGACAAGGCGCTGCTGATTGTGGATGGCGGCTTTCCCAAAAGTGTGGCCCTGGGGGCAACCCACATGGGTGTCAAGGTAGTGTCCATGCAGGGCGACACGGTCGTGGTCGAGGTTGCCGGCAAAAAAATGTCCCTCCGGGTTGGCGATGCGCCCGCGAATGTGGGCACCGGGGCAGGCCAGCCTGCGAGCGGCACCCGGGTTGTGTTGGCGGCGGGGCCGGGTGGTCACTTTATGTCGGATGGCCAGATCAATGGACGTATCGTGCGGTTCATGGTGGATACCGGCGCTACCGCTGTGTCTATCAGCGCGGCCGAAGCCGACCGTATCGGGCTCAAGTACCAAAACGGTGACCGTGTGCAAATGAACACTGCCAATGGCGTGGTGCCCGGATGGCGCATGACACTGAACAACGTCCGCTTGGGCGATGTGTCAGTCAGCGGCGTAGATGCCGTCATCACACCGGCTTCGATGCCCTATGTGCTGCTGGGCAATAGCTTTTTGGGCCGCTTCCAGATGAACCGGACCAACGATCAAATGATTTTAGACAGGCGTTTTTGAACCGGATGGCAGTCGTGCGAGACGAAAACGCTTACGAAGACTTGTTGGGCCAGTGGTCTGACCTGGAGTCCGGCTTGGGCGTCATTTTGGGCAGCCCCGCAACCACACAGCAGTTTGCCTACCGGGTGGTGCAATACGACCGGTGGATGCAAGGCCTGCTGCAGCGCGACCCGGATGTGGGCCTGTACCTGCTGTTTCAGCTGGCCAGCAATTCCCCGGTCGGGTACAGCGCCTCGCACGCGCTGGTCTGTGCGGTTTTGTGCCACATGGTGGGCACCGAGCTGAAGCTGCCGCCTGCTGAACGCAACAGCCTGGTCCACGCGGCGCTCACCATGAATGTGGCCATGACTGCCTTGCAAGACCAGCTGGCTACCCAAACCGAGCGGCCCAACCAGGCCCAGCAAGACGCCATTCGCGCGCACCCGATCAAGGGCGCCATGATGCTGGCGAACTTGGGGGTGTCGGACGACGCGTGGCTGGAAATCGTGTCCAGCCACCATGACGATGCGGTAGACCGCAATACCGGCGACGAAACCCACCGCACCCTACTCTTGACCCGGATTTTGAAGGTCGTGGACCGGTATGCGGCCATGATCAGCCCGCGCGCGTCTCGTACCGGGCGCAGCGCGATTGAATCTGCCCGCTCGGTGATGGCCCGGGCAACGGCAGGGGTTGACGAAATCGGGCAGGCGCTGGTCCGCTCGGTGGGCCTGTGCCCGCCCGGCACCTATGTGCGCCTGGAGAATGATGAACTCGCGGTGGTGGTGCGGCGCAGCGGTAAAACCAATGAGCCTTTTGTAGTGGTGATCGGCAAACCCAGTGGCGAGTTTCATACGGTCCCGCGACTGCACGCCACAGGCAATGCGCCGCCGCGAATCCGCTCCGCCCTGCCGTCGGTGGCGGTGCGCACACCGCTGAACCACTTCTATTTGTTGCAGCTCGGCAGCCAAGCCCTCAGCTTGGCGTGAGGCTGCCGTCGGCAGCCGCCTGTCGACCTACTTGCCGGCTTCTTTTTTCTTGCCCAGCTTGGACTCTGTGCCCTTGACCAGGCGGGAAATGTTTTCCGAATGGCGCCAGATCAGGAACATCGACATCACCGCCGTCGACAGCAGCAGGTTGCGATCAGTGACCCACGCTACACCGTCGCCAAAGGCGTAATACGCCGGTGCGAACAAGGCCGCCACCAAAGACGCCAAAGACGAGTAGCGGAAGGCATACGCCACGATCAGCCAGGTCAGGCCCGTGGCCAGCGCCAACCAGCCGCTGGTCGCCACCAACACGCCCATCGCGGTGGCCACGCCCTTGCCGCCTACAAACTTGAAGAACACCGGATACAGGTGACCGATGAAGGCGGCAAACCCGGCCAGCGCCATAGTGCCCTCGCCTAGGCCATAAGGCTGGCCCCACCACTGGATGGCAGCCACCGGCAGCCAACCTTTGACCGCATCGAGCAGCAGCGTGACCACTGCAGCAGCCTTGGAGCCGGAACGCAGCACATTCGTGGCGCCGGGGTTTTTGCTGCCGTAGGTGCGCGGATCGTTCAGGCCCATGACGCGGCTCACGATGACGGCAAACGACAAAGACCCGATCA
>DAINNP010000307.1:0-2522 GCA_036735785.1 Rhodoferax sp.
GCACGGTGAAGGTGCCGTTGATCACGCCATTCAAAAAGCTCCAGCCGTCGTTGCGCGCTTGGGCAATTACCGGGGTGCGCACATCCTTGCAGTGCACGTGCACCACGCGCTTGACGTGCTTCTTGAGCAACTCCACCGGGTCGGCAGAGCCACCAAAGTAGGCGTGGCCGGTGTCAAACAGCAGGAACACCTTGGCGGGGTCGGTCAGGGCCATGAGCTTGTCCACATCGGCGGGGGACTCCACATACGCACCCATGTGGTGGTGGTAAGCCAGCTTGATGCCGTAGGTCTTGAGCAGGTGCTCGCCAAAGGCGTTCAGTCGCTCGGCATAGCCGTGCCACAGCGCTTCGCTGGCGAACTTGGGGCGCTTGCTCACGGGGGTGTCGATCTGGCCTTGCACGGTGCCTGCGCACTCGCCATAGACCACCACCTTCACGCCGTTGTACTGCAGCTTGCTCATGTGGACTTTGCAGCTTTCGATTTCGGCAGCTACCGCGTCAGCATTGCTTTGGCCGGGCCTCACTTCAGCCAAAAAGCCAGAGTACCAGCCGGACACGCAGGCCAGGCCGAACTCATCCAGCTTGGCCTTGAGGCCGGGACCGTCTTTGGGGAATTTGTTGCCCAGCTCAAAGCCTTCGTAGCCAATCTCCTTGCCTTCGCGCAATGCGGTTTCCAGCGGGGTCTCGCCGCCCAGCGAGGGCAGGTCGTCGTTCATCCAGCTCAGGGGGTTAATGCCAATGCGGACATTCCAGGTCATATCGGTGGTCTTTCTTTCGGGGATTGATGGATCAGTTTTGGGTAAAAAACTTGTGAAGATTGGAGGGTGTCACCAGCTCAAAGGGGACATCCACAAAACGGGGAACCGGTTGTTTTCGGATCAGGCGCAAGGCGGTGTGCACAGCACCAGCCCCTTGGCCCGCAGCATGCTGTCGCACCGACACTTTGAGGTCACCGGCTTTCATGGAGGCCAGTGCATCCGGGGTGGCATCAATGCCCGCCACCACAAAGTCGGACGTCCAGACCCGGCTTGCCTTCAGCGCCTCAATGGCACCCAGCGCCATTTCGTCGTTGTTGGCCACGATGGCGTCAATGCGCTTGCCGGTATGGGCTGCAGAGGCCATCAGGTTAAACATGATGAGGCGCGCCCGCTCACGGCTCCAGCCACCCAGGCGTTTGTCTAGGATGCGAATGCCACTGCAGGCCGGCCGCGAGAGCACGTCTTCAATGTCCTGCGTACGGGTCCGGGCCGCCTCGTTAGAGAGGCTTCCCATCAGCACCACGATCTGGCCACGGCCTTTAAGGAGGCGGCATACCTCTTCGGCCTGCAGTGTTCCTGACACTTTTTCATCCGACGCCACGACCGCGACATCCGCCGGCAGTTGCTCGAAATCAATCGGCTTGCGGTTCACGTACACCAGCGGAATGCGGGCCTGGCTGACCATTTGCGTAATCACACGCGTGGCCTCGGTGTCGACCGGCACCACCACGATGGCATCCACGCGCTGGGCCACCAGCTGGCGGATCTGATCGAGCTGGACCATTTTGCTGCCCTTGGCATCTTCGAGCTGCACCGACGCCCCCGTGGCCTTGGCGGCCTCGGTCACGCCGTCACGCAGCATCGACAAAAAAGCGTCTTGCTCCGACAGGGCAAAGCCGATCTTCTGCGCCTGGGCAGACAGCGGTGCCAACACAATGCCGGCTGCCAGCAGTGCGCCAGCAAGAACACGTCTGGTGCAAAGCATCCAGCGGTCCTCAGATGCGCTGCTGCGTCTGGGCATGGAGATAGCTGGCATGGGCTTCGCGTACTTCCGCACGGTTGGACACCTCGGGGATGGCCACTTCCCACCAGCAACCACCGTCGGTGATGCGGGTGTGGGTGGTGTCAATCACGATCACCTGCGTGCGCTGGGCCTGTCGGGCCTTGACCATGGCGGCCTTGAGCTCGGTCACATTCTTGACGTGCACCGCATGGGCGCCCATGGCGCGGGCATGCATGGCAAAGTCAATAGTGCTGCGCTCACCGCCCTCGGGTACGCAGTCATCGAGCATGTTGTTGAAGCCAGGGCTGCCGGTTTTGATCTGCAGGCGCTCAATACAGCCATAGCCGCGGTTGTCCAGAATCACCACAATGATCTTCTGGCCCAGCAGCACGGAGGTGGCCAGCTCGGAGTTGGCCATCATGTAAGAGCCATCGCCCACCAGCACGATGGACTCCTGGTCGGGGCGGGCCATCTTCACGCCCAGGCCACCGGCCACTTCATAGCCCATGCAGGAGTAGCCGTACTCCATGTGGTAGTTGCCCGGCAGGCTGGCGCGCCAGAGCTTGTGCAACTCGGCCGGCAAGGTGCCTGCGGCGCACAGGGCCACATCGTGGGTGCCGCTGTCCAGGCCCAACTCGGTGGCAGAGTCGCGCACGGCGCCAATCACTTCGGCGTCGTAGGGCAACATGTCTTTGGGTACGTTGGTCGTCAGCTCGCTGATGCGGGCGTTGGCTGCAGCGGCTTGTTGTTGGGCGCGTGCCG
>DAINNP010000308.1:0-2518 GCA_036735785.1 Rhodoferax sp.
GAGCGCCAATGACGCCCAAGCTTTCGGCTGAAACACAGTTTTTTCTAAAAAGTTTCCTCGATCAGTCGGAATGCCCAAAATAACGGGCTAGAATACGAGGCTCTGGAGCGGTGGATGAGCGGTTTAAGTCACACGCCTGGAAAGCGTGCGTGGGGTAATACCCACCGCGGGTTCGAATCCCGCCTGCTCCGCCAGAAACAGATAGCCCGTAGTGTTTTGCACTACGGGCTTTTTTGTTGCCCGTTAGTTTTGTTTACTTGCTGGATTGCACCATTTTCATGGCCGTCGCAATCAGGCCAGACACTTCGCTCATATTGCCGGGGATGATCAGCGTAGTGGTCGCGTCGGCTGCCACTTTGGCGTAGGCATCGACAGCTCGTTCGGCGACTTTGAGTTGCACCGCTTGCTCGCCGCCCGGTTGACGAATGGCCGCGGCAATACGCTCGATCGCGTTAGCCGTTGCTTCAGCCACTGCAGTAATGGAGGCCGCTTCACCTTGGGCGCTGTTGATGGCAGCCTGCTTTTCGCCCTCTGAGCGGGCAATGAATGCCTCGCGCTCGCCGGTTGCAATATTGATTTGCTCTTGGCGGCGGCCTTCGGAGGCGGCAATCAGCGCGCGTTTTTCACGCTCTGCGGTGATCTGGGCCTGCATCGCGTGCAAAATTTCTTTGGGTGGCGTGAGATCTTTGATTTCATAGCGCAGCACCTTCACCCCCCAGTTGAGTGCCGCTTCATCGATGGCCGCAACCACTTGGGCGTTGATGATGTCGCGCTCTTCGAATGTTTTGTCCAACTCTAACTTGCCGATGACTGAGCGCAAGGAAGTTTGTGCCAGTTGGGAAATGGCAATGATGTAATTGCTCGAGCCGTAACTGGCGCGCATGGCATCGGTGACTTGAAAGTACAGAATGCCGTCGACTTGCAGCTGGGTGTTGTCTTTGGTGATACAGACCTGGCTCGCGATGTCGAGCGGGATTTCTTTGAGCACATGCTTGTAGGCCACGCGATCGACAAAAGGCACCAGAAAGTTCAGGCCGGGTGTCAGGGTGCCGTGGTATTTGCCCAGGCGCTCAATCACCCACGCATGCTGCTGGGGCACGACTTTGACAGACCGCGTCACAAAAATAATAGCGACGACCAGAAGAAGAATTGCGATTTCCATAAAGTTCCCTCGTTAAGCTTTATCTACTAGCAGGCGATTGCCCACCATTTCTGCCACCCGGTGCGCGCCGGGTATTGGACTGACGCCCGTGCGATGGATTGCGGTCCACGCTGCGCCGCGGTAGTGGACTTGGGCAGTGCCGTCGGGGCTCCAGGCGCCGATCTGCACTACTTCGCCGATATCCAGGTTCACATTGGGGTTGGCCTGCGCAGGTGGCTCCGACCGGCCGCGTGAGCGGCGGAGGTGCCAGACTGCCACCGCACCGCCACCCACCAAGGATGCCCAGACGAGCTGCGCAGTGACGCTGGCGCCAGCATGGGCAGCAAGTGCCGCCGCGGCTGCGCCCAGCCCGAGCATCAGCAAATAAAACGTTCCGGTGAGCAGCTCCAGTGCGACCAACGCACCCACGGCCAGCCACCACAGGTTGGGTTCCGACATGACGGGGACTCCAGTTGTATTGATGACGCCACATTGTGGGCCAATTGCGGGACGCTGCCGCCGCGTTGCCACATTTAGTCCTTACACTTCGCGCCTGTTTGCCATTTTTAGCCCGCTGTTGGAGCCTGTAGATGAAGTTTCGTTTTCCCATCATCATCATTGACGAAGATTTCCGTTCGGAAAACACGTCGGGTCTTGGCATTCGTGCCCTGGCGCAGGCGATCGAATCCGAAGGATTTGAAGTACTGGGCGTCACCAGCTACGGCGATTTGAGCCAGTTCGCCCAGCAACAGAGCCGTGCGAGTGCTTTCATCTTGTCGATCGACGACGAAGAATTCACTCCTGGCCCGGATTTGGACCCTGCGGTACTGAATTTGCGCCACTTCATTGAAGAAGTCCGCCGCAAGAACCTCGATGTCCCGATTTATGTGTACGGCGAGACCAAAACCAGCCGCCATATCCCCAACGACATCCTGCGCGAACTGCACGGCTTCATTCACATGTTTGAAGACACGCCTGAGTTCGTGGCGCGTCACATCATCCGCGAAGCCAAAGGGTATCTGGAGGGTGTGCAGCCGCCATTCTTTAAAGCGCTGCTCGATTACGCGGAAGACGGCTCTTACAGCTGGCACTGCCCCGGTCACTCGGGTGGGGTGGCGTTTTTGAAGAGCCCCGTGGGCCAGATGTACCACCAGTTTTATGGTGAAAACATGCTGCGCGCCGACGTGTGCAACGCGGTGGAAGAGTTGGGTCAATTGCTGGACCACAACGGGGCCATCGGTGCCTCCGAGCGCAATGCTGCGCGCATTTTCAATGCCGACCACTGCTTCTTTGTGACCAACGGTACTTCCACCTCCAACAAAATGGTGTGGCACCACACGGTGGCACCCGGTGACATCGTGATCGTGGATCGCAACT
>DAINNP010000309.1:0-2499 GCA_036735785.1 Rhodoferax sp.
ATAGTCGTCGGGCAAAAGTGCGGGTGAGTGCAGGTTGATGTCGGTGGTGACGTTCAGCGGGCTCAGCAGATCGGGCTCAATGCCGGCCTTCAGGCAGCGCACGGCCTCGCTCAGCATCTCGTTGTAGAGCTGAAAGCCCACCTCCAGCATATTGCCGCTCTGGCTTTCGCCCAGTACCTCACCGGCACCGCGAATCTCCAAATCGTGCATGGCCAGGTAGAAGCCACTGCCCAGTTCTTCCATGGCCTGGATGGCGTCCAAGCGCTGTTGGGCCTGTTTGGTCAAGCCTTCAATATCCGGCACCATTAGGTACGCATAGGCTTGGTGGTGGCTGCGGCCCACGCGGCCGCGCAATTGGTGCAACTGGGCCAGACCGAACTTGTCGGCGCGGCTCATCACAATCGTGTTGGCGGTGGGCACGTCAATGCCGGTCTCGATGATGGTGGAGCACAGCAGCAGGTTGTAGCGCTGGGCAATAAAGTCGCGCATTACGCGCTCCAGCTCGCGCTCGGGCATCTGGCCGTGGGCGACGGCTATGCGTGCCTCTGGTAGCAACTCTTCCAGCTTGGCGCGGCGGTTCTCTATCGTTTCCACCTCGTTGTGCAAAAAGTAGACTTGGCCGCCGCGTTTCAACTCGCGCAGCACGGCCTCGCGGATCACGCCATTGCCTTCGGTGCGCACAAAGGTTTTGATGGCCAGGCGGCGCTGCGGTGCGGTGGCAATCACGCTCAAATCGCGCAGGCCTTCCAGCGCCATACCCATGGTGCGGGGGATGGGCGTGGCAGTGAGTGTCAACACATCCACCTCGGCGCGCAGGGCCTTCATCTGCTCCTTGTGGCGCACGCCAAAGCGGTGCTCCTCGTCGATGATTAACAGGCCCAGGTTCTTGAAATGGGTATCTTGCGAGAGCAGCTTGTGCGTGCCCACCACAATGTCCACCGTGCCATCGGCCACACCTTTGAGAGCGGCGTTGATCTCTTTGGTAGAGCGAAAACGGCTCATCTCGGCCACCTTGACCAGCCACTTGGCAAAACGGTCCGAAATGGTCTGGAAATGCTGCTCTGCTAGGAGCGTGGTGGGGGCCAAAATGGCGACTTGTTTGCCACCGGTCACGGCGATAAACGCGGCACGCAGGGCCACCTCGGTCTTGCCAAAACCCACGTCGCCGCAGACCAGGCGGTCCATGGGGCGGGGGCTGATCATGTCCTGGATGACGCAGTGGATGGCGGCCTTCTGGTCGGCGGTTTCTTCAAAGCCAAAGTCGTTGGCAAAGGTTTCGTAGTCGCCCGGGCTGTAGCGGAAGGCGTGGCCTTCGCGCGCCGCGCGGCGGGCATAGATGTTGAGTAGCTCGGCCGCACTGTCGCGCACCTGTTCGGCGGCTTTGCGTTTGGCTTTTTCCCATTGGCCGCTGCCCAAACGGTGCAGGGGCGCCTCGTCAGCGCTCACCCCGGTGTAGCGGCTGATCATTTGCAGCTGGCTCACCGGCACATAGAGCGTGGCCTTGTCGGCATATTCGAGGTGCAAAAACTCTTGCAACTCGGGCTCGCCCGCGGCGTTTTTGTTGCCCATGTCCATGTGGATCAGGCCGCGGTAGCGGCCGATGCCGTGGGCGCTGTGGACCACCGGGTCGCCGACATTGAGCTCGGAGAGGTCTTTGATCAGCGCTTCCACATCGCTGACCTGCTCCTGCTTTTTGCGGCGGCGGGTGGTGGGCCCGGCGGCAAACAGCTCGGTCTCGGTGATGAGGTCGATGCCCATCTCCAGCCAGCTGAAGCCCTTGGTCAGGCCCGAGGTGGCGATGCCGATGGGCTCTTTGCTGTCCAGAAACTCTTGCAGGCTGTCAAAGGCTGGCGGGCTGAACTGCGAGGCCCGCAGAAAGTCCAGCAGGCTCTCGCGCCGGCCATCGCTCTCGGCCAAGACCAGCAGGCGCTGCTGGGTGTTGCGGGCATGCTGCTTGAGCAGGGCCAAGGGGTCTTCGGTACCGCGCTGGACACCCAGCTCGGGCAAGGGGCCGAGTTCTGCAAACTCGGTGCCGTCCGCTTGCGGGCGAATCGCTAGCTGGGCGTGGGCATTGGCCTTGGCGTAAAACTGCTCGGTCGCCAGAAACAGGCTCTCGGGTGGCAGCACCGGGCGCTCGGGGTCGCCGTGCACCAGGCGATAGCGGTCTTTGGTGTCTTGCCAGAAACGCTGAAAAGCCGGCTCCAGGTCGCCATGCAAGACCACGGTGGCGTCCGCCCCCACGTAGTCGAACACGGTGGCCGTGTCATCAAAAAACAAGGGCAGGTAGTACTCAATACCGGCGGTGGCCACGCCCGCACCGATGTCTTTGTAAATACGGCTCTTGGTCGGGTCCCCCTCGAGCAGCTCGCGCCAGCGGCTGCGGAACTTGGCACGGGCGTCGTCGTCCATGGGGAACTCGCGGCCGGGCAGCAGGCGCACTTCGGGCACCGGGTAGAGGCTGCGTTGGCTGTCGGGGTCGAAGGTGCGGATGCTGTCGAT
>DAINNP010000310.1:0-2496 GCA_036735785.1 Rhodoferax sp.
AAAATGTGCGCACGCCGGTGCGCCGCCTCTCGGGCGGGCAGCGCCAGGTGGTGGCGATTTCGCGGGCGATTTATTTCAACGCCAAGATTTTGATCATGGACGAGCCCACCGCTGCCCTGGGCCCCGAAGAAACCGCGATGGTGGGCAACCTGGTGCGCCAGCTCAAGGCCGAGGGTGTGGGTATTTTTTTGATCACCCACGACATGCCCGACGTGTTCGGGCTCAGCGACCGCCTCGCGGTCATGAAAAACGGCAAATTAGTAGGCACATATCGCACGACAGACGTGGCGGAGGACGAAGTTCTTGGCATGATCATCGCTGGCAAACAACCTGAAGGAAAAGCACAGACCCACACCCTGTAGGCCTGTGCCATTTACCCGCGACATCATGAAAACCACCGGCGATCAACAGCTAGTCAAACGTATCAACCGCAGCGTGCTGCTGCGGCTGTTGCGCGCACAGCCGGGTTACTCCAGAGCCCAATTGGCCACCGGCAGCGGGCTCACCAAATCCACCGTGAGCCTGCTGGTGCGCGAGCTCATTGACGAAGGCTGGGTCACAGAAACCGACATCACCGCCGCCCAAGGCCTGGGCCGCCCCTCCACACCCCTGCATATCGATGGCCGCTCGCGCGGACTGATTGGGGTGGAAGTCGCGGTCGAGGCCTTGCGGGTAGTGGGTGTCTCGCTCACCGGGCAGGTGCTGTGCGCCGCCGAAGAGGCGCTCATTGGCACCAAACCAGAAGACGTGTGCCGCCAAACGGCCCGGCTGGTGGCCCGCACCTATGCCCAACTCCAGCAGCGCAGCATTGCCCTGACCGGCGTGGGCGTGGGCCTGCCCGGCGCGTTTGACGAGGCCACCGGCATGCTGCGCTTTGCCCCCAACCTCGGTTGGCGCAATGTGGACTTTTTGCCCATGATCACCCAGGCACTCGCCCAGGCCAAAGTGCCCGAAGTGCCGGTGCATGTGCAAAACGAGGCCGACACTGCCGCGCTCAGCGAATACGAATTTGCGGATGGCGACGCCCACGACTCCCTGATTTTTGTGACCTGCGGCGCCGGTGTGGGCGCGGGCATTGTGATCAATGACCGCTTGTTCACCGGCAAACAGGGCATGGCGGGCGAAATCGGCCACAGCACTTTGCAGATCGACGGGCCGCTGTGCTCGTGTGGACGCAAAGGCTGTGCCGAGACCTTTTTTGGCGCCCGCACCTTGGCCAAGTTGCCTGACCCGGCCCAGGGCGGCCGCTATTTGGGCGTGGTGTTGCAAAACCTGTGGACCACCTTTAACCCCAGTACCTTGGTGGTGGGCGGCCCCTCGTGCGACACCTACCCCGGCATCGTCAAGGTCGCGCAAACCACCCTGCAAGCCTATGCAGACGCCGCCGGCATGTCGCCCCCGCAAGTCCGCGCAGCCCGCTATGGCCTGTTGGCCTCTGCTGTGGGCGCAGCGGCCTTGGTACTGCACCACGAATTGCGCCCGATGCACACCCGCTTGCAGGCGCCGCTTGTCCAAGCGCTGGAAGCCCCGGATGAATCTCTTTCCATGACAGCGAGCACTACGGTTTAACTATGTTTTTAGGTATTGATATCGGCACCTCGGAAGTCAAAGCACTTCTGCTCTCGGACGATCACCGCATCATCGGCTCGGCCGGCACCGCACTCACGGTGCAGCGCCCCCACCCTGGCCACAGCGAGCAGGCCCCCGCCGACTGGTGGGCCGCTACCCAAAGCGCCTTGGGCAAGCTGCGTGCCGCGCACCCCACCGAATACGCAGCAGCCAGGGCCATTGGCCTCTCCGGCCAGATGCACGGCGCGGTGCTGCTGGACGCGCAAGACCGCGTGCTGCGCCCCGCCATTTTGTGGAACGACACCCGCTGCGCCCTCGAGTGCACCGAGATGATGGCTGAGTTGCCCGGCCTCACCGACCTGGCCGGCAGCCTGGCTATGCCCGGCTTCACCGCACCCAAATTGCGCTGGGTGGCCAAGCACGAGCCCGAGATCTTTGCGCAAGTGGCCAAGGTGCTGTTGCCTAAAGACTACGTACGCCTGATGCTGACTGGCGAGTACGCCTGCGACATGTCCGACGCGAGCGGCACCCTCTGGTTGGATGTGCAGCAACGCGATTGGTCCGGCGCCCTGTTGGCGCTCACCGGCCTCACCCGCAGCCACATGCCCCGCTTAGTGGAAGGCAGCGCGCCCGGCGGCCAACTCAGCACAGTTGCTGCGAACACGCTCGGTCTGCAAGTCGGCATCGTGGTAGCCGGTGGCGCGGGTGACAACGCAGCCAGCGCCGTGGGCATGGGCGCAGTCGACAGCGGCCAGGGCTTTTTGTCGCTGGGCACCAGCGGCGTGTTGTTTGTGGTGACCCCTAGCTACCAACCCAACGCGGCCAGCGCCACCCACGCGTTTTGCCACGCCGTGCCCGGGCGCTGGCACCAAATGAGCGTGATGCTGTCTGCCGCCAGCAGCCTGCAGTGGGTGACCGACCTGCTGG
>DAINNP010000311.1:0-2474 GCA_036735785.1 Rhodoferax sp.
GCTGAAGGTGCTTACTTCTCCGGCCGTTGCGTGGCTTACACCACCGACGCATCCGGCCTGGCCTCTACCCGTAACAAGGTTGCCAAGAACCCCGCTGACCACATGATCTTGCCCGAGCTGATCTCCAAAGAGCCTTTGGGCCCCATGGTTCGCCGCGGTGACGACGAGTGGACTGCCATTGTGAAGTGGACCGTGTACGGCCTGTTGGAAGCTGAAGAAGCCGGCATCACCGCCGCCAACGTCGACGACCTGAAGACCAGCAGCCAAGACCCCGTGGTCGGCCGCTTGTTGGGCTCCAAGGAAGACACTGGCAAGTTGCTGGGCCTGGACAAAGAGTGGCTGGCACGTGCTGTGAAGACCACTGGTAACTACGGCGAAATGTTTGAACGCAACGTGGGCCCCAAGTCTGCCTTGCAGTTGCCACGTGGTTTGAACAACCTGTGGAACAAGGGCGGCGTGCAGTACGCCCCTCCAGTGCGTTAATGAGAGTAAACGGAAGGCTGTAAACCGGCGTTCCGTGACCGAAAAGGGCAGTCGCATTCACCTTGCGCTGCCCTTTTCACTTGATGAGTGTTTTTCCAGTGAACCCAAGGGCTGACATGTCCACACCCTCCTCCCCTCCCAAAAAGTCCTGGTCCTGGCGCAGCCAGGCATTCCGTGGACTGATGTACCAAGCTATCGCCATCGTGGTGGTGCTGGCTACGGTGCTTTATCTTGCCCACAACACCACCACCAACATGAAGTTGCGTGGCATTCAAAGCGGTTTTGACTTTTTGTCCAACCCTGCCGGGTTCGACATCGGCGAGAGCCTTTTCGCCTTCGACTCCGGTGAGTCGTACTGGCGGGCTTACCTCGTCGGATTTGTGAACACGCTGCGCGTTGCCGTGGTGGGCATCATCCTGACCACCATTCTGGGCACCTTGATCGGTGTCGGACGCTTTTCGCGCAACGCACTGGTCCGGGGCATTTGCGCCGCGTATGTGGAGTTCTTCCGCAACATTCCGGTGCTGCTGCAGTTGCTGATGTGGTACCTGATGTTCACCGAGGTGCTGCCCGCATCCAACGAGCCCTGGGTACTGGGACCCTTCTTTCTGAGCAAGGGGGGGATTAACTTCCCGATTCCTCAGTGGGCGCACGGGCATGTTTGGGGCGCCTGGGGCCTGCTTTTGGGCGTAGCGGCCGCTTGGGCTTACCGCGTGTATGCGCAAAAGTCGTTTGAGCAGACCGGCAAGGCCAAGAGCATGGTGCTGGCTCCGATCGGCATTGTGCTGGCGGTCGGTGTGCTCGGCTGGTTGTTGGGCGGTGCGCCTACTGCGCTCAATATGCCGATCCAAGGTGAATTCGCTATTGAAAACGGCGGCGCCTTGACACCTGAGTACCTGTCTGTGCTGTTGGGCCTGACGATCTACACCGCGGCTTTCGTGTCCGAAGTGGTGCGGGGCGGCATCCAGTCTGTCGCGTTGGGCCAATCGGAGGCGGCTGCCGCTTTGGGCTTGAGCCGTGGCCACACCATGCGCTTGGTGATGCTGCCGCAGGCATTGCGCGTGATTATTCCGCCGGTGACCAACCAGTACCTGAACCTGACCAAAAACTCATCCTTGGCAGTGGCCATCGGCTACCCGGATGTGGTGTCTATCGCGAACACCGCCATCAACCAAACCGGCCGCGCGGTGGAGTGCATTGCCATCATCATGCTGGTGTACCTGAGCACGTCGCTGTTCACGTCCATCACCATGAATTGGTACAACACCCGCTCTGCGATCAAAGAACGCTAAGGCCTAGTTATGAGCGCAACTACTTTTGAACCTATTCCCGCACGTCCCGCCCCGGTCAAGACCGAAGGTGCGGTGGCCTGGATCCGCAGCAACCTCTTTGGCAGCTGGCAGACCACTATCGGCACCCTCATCATGGGCGCGATCCTGCTCTACATTTTGCCGCCCCTGTTTGGCTGGGCATTGATTGACGCCAAGTGGGCCGCCAACGCCGATGCCTGCAGCGCAGACCGTGCAGGCGCATGCTGGGGCGTGGTGACGGAAAAATTCCGCATCATCATTTTTGGCCGCTACCCCTTTGAAGAGCAGTGGCGCCCCCTGGTAGCCACACTGCTGCTCTGCAGTTTGCTGGTTGCCAGCTGCATGCGCATGTTCTGGAAGGCATGGCTGGGCGCAGCGTGGGTGCTGGTCTTGGGCACCTTCTTTGTGCTGATGCACGGCGATGTCATGGGCTTGTCCCTGGTCGAAACCGACCGCTGGGGTGGCCTGCCACTGACGCTGCTGCTGTCCTCACTGTCGATGGCCATGGCTTTCCCGCTGGCCTTGATGATTGCCTTGGGCCGCCGCTCCAAACTGCCGGCGATCAAGACCTTCTGCACGATTTATGTGGAGCTGATCCGTGGCGTGCCCTTGATCTCGGTGCTGTTCATGGCGTCCTTCATGTTCCCGCTGCTGATGCCCCAGGGCTTCAACATCGACG
This sequence comes from Rhodoferax sp., assembly GCA_036735785.1. Taxonomy (GTDB): domain Bacteria; phylum Pseudomonadota; class Gammaproteobacteria; order Burkholderiales; family Burkholderiaceae_C; genus Allorhodoferax. The sequence continues at coordinate 2,473 of DAINNP010000311.1, forward strand.
TG
>DAINNP010000312.1:0-2464 GCA_036735785.1 Rhodoferax sp.
AATTGCTCCTGAAAGCATAGCAACTTGCGCAGACTTTATCTGCGCCAGAGGCCTCCAGGACCTGCAATCAACAAGGCCATGCAAGGCTCGCAGCCTACCCGGTAATCAAAGAACCGCGACCTCGGCAATCGCGTTGGCCATGTATTCGATCTTCTGCTGCATGTCGGCATTGGTATCCGCATGGCGCACCGCGATGCTGCGAAAGACTTCGTGCACTTCCAAAAATGCATCAACAACAGCAGGGTCGAAGTGCGCGCCCCGCCCTTCGGTGATGATTTGCACCGCCCGGTCGTGCGACACACCATCTTTGTAGACCTTGTTGCTGATGAGCGCATCAAACACGTCTGCCAGCGCCACAATGCGCGCCGACAGCGGAATCTGCTCCGCCCACAGGCCTTTGGGGTAGCCGGTGCCGTCCCATTTCTCCTGGTGGCACAGCGCCAACTCTTTGGCAACGGTCAACAAGGGCGATGCCCTGCCCAGGGTTTTCTCAGCCCGCACCAAAGCGTCGTGACCGAGCGTGGTGTGGGTGCGCATGATGGCGATTTCATCCGGCGTCAGGCGCCCGGGCTTGAGCAAGATCCGGTCGGGAATGCCCACGGTGCCCATGTCGTACATCGGCACGCTGCCTGCCAGGGTCTCGACATACGCCGGTGTCAGTGTCTCGGCATAGGCAGGGTTCTTTTGCAGCTCGCCGCACAGGGCCCGCACATACTGCTGCACCCGGATGAGGTGGCTCTCGGTGTCAGAGTCGCGCAACTCCGCCAGAGTGGCCAACGCAAACACCACGACCTGCGCGGCGTGCAAGGCTTCATGGACGTCGACAAGGGGAGCAGGGTTGGGTTCGGTCATGCAATTTCTCCTGGTTGCAACGGCAGAGGCACTTGGTATAGCCACACCATTTTGCCACCCGGCCCGCGCCAATGGGCAACAGGCGCCGCGCTGGTGGCTTCAAATTCCAAACTCACCAGCCAAGTGCCGGGGCGCATGTCTGCATTGGCCTTGGCGACCGCGCGTGCCATGCTCTCCGGGCGCTGGAACACATAGACCATGTCATAGGTCGACCAGTTGGCCCGCCAGATGTCACCCCGCGTCACACGCGCCCACGGGCAGCGCAGCCCGCACAGCAGGCGCAGGGGCCAGCTCCACTCCATGCCGTGCAGCTCGGCCTGCGGATAGGCTTGGCGCAGCGCCTGCAGGCCATGGCCCAGGCCGCACCCGGCATCCAGCACATGGGCGCCCAGAGGCAGCGGTGCGTGGGCAGGCAACTCTTCAAGCGCGTTGGGCGGAGTGGGAAACAGCGGCGCATCGCGCCAGGCATTCACCGGGTAGACCAGCAACAGCAGCGCCAAGGGCAGCAACCAGGCCCAGGCCGGCAAGGACTCTGCGCCCAGGGTGGAGAGGCTCACCACCAGGGACAACGGAAAGCCCCCCGCGATCAGCAGGCGCCGCCACCAGGTGGGCCCCCACAAGCTGCAAGCCACGCCCAGCGCACTGCTCAGGCCCAGGGCCCACGACAGCGCGACCCCCTCCCCCAGCAAGGCGCGAAAGAGTGCCCAGCAAGCAGCCCAGGCAAACACCGCAGGCAGCGGCCATTGCCAATGGGCGGGATTAAGGCGGCGCATCATGTTTAATAGATTAAAGAGCCTCTAGCGCCCGTGGAATATGCGCAGAATGCTATTATTTGCATAGCGCATTGCAGTTAACGATTGCCGCCGGGTGCCAGGCGGTCGATCAGGCCGTTGAGCTCTTCGAGCGAGCCGAACTGGATCACCACTTCGCCCATCTCTTCCATGCGGCCGTGGCGTTTGACCCGCTTTTTGATGTGCACATCCACCTGCGCCATGAGCAGGTCGGAGAGCTCTTCCTCGACCCGCTTGATATCGCGCGATTTCTCTTTGGCCGGCTTTTGCGGGGTGAGCGAAAACTCGGCGCCCAGTTTCTTGACCAGGCTCTCGGCCTCGCGCACCGACATCTTTTTGGTGGCGATCTGGTTGGCCGCCGTGATCTGGGTCGCGCGGTCCAATGCGAGCAAAGCACGGGCGTGGCCCATGTCGATATCGCCGGCCATCAGCATGGTTTGCACCGGGTCAGCCAAGTTCAAGAGGCGCAGCAAATTGCTGGCGGCACTGCGCGAGCGGCCTACGGCCTGGGCCGCGGTTTCGTGGGTCAGGCCGAACTCTTTGATCAGGCGTTGCAGGCCTTGGGCCTCTTCGAGCGGGTTGAGGTCTTCACGCTGGATGTTCTCGATCAGCGCCATCGCGGCCGCAGCCTCGTTAGGCACATCGCGCACCAGCACCGGCACCTCGGTCAGGCCGGCCAACTTGGCGGCGCGAAAACGGCGCTCGCCGGCAATGATTTCATAAATGGCGCGCTTGCGGCCTTCGCCGATGTGGGGTGCCGCATCTGCCTCATCGAGCTTGCGCACCAGAATCGGCTGCATGATGCCCTGCGCCTTGATGGA
>DAINNP010000313.1:0-2453 GCA_036735785.1 Rhodoferax sp.
TTCATCACCGCCTGTTTGGCGATGCGGAAAACATTACCGCGGCGACCGCGGAAACCTTTTGCAAGGGCCAGGACTTTCTTGTGACGGGCGCGTGCCGTTACACCACGTTTAACGCGAGGCATATTTCTTCTCCTTGTTCGTCAGTAATTACAGGCCAGCCATGGGCAGCATTTGTGCGATGTGACCCATATTGGTCTCATGCACAGCCACTGCACCGCGAAGGTGGCGCTTGTTTTTGGTGGTCTTCTTGGTCAGGATGTGACGTTTGAAGGCTTGGCCGCGTTTAACGGTTCCACCGGGACGAACACGGAAGCGCTTTTTAGCACTGCTTTTGGTCTTCATCTTGGGCATGTCAATGCTCCTTTAATTGTGCTCGTGAGGCGTCTGCAAAATCTTTGCAGCCTTGTTGGCCCCGAGCCACTTTTAACAAAAGCCACCCGAAGGAGGCTTTTGATTTGACCCACCCGAGGGCAGATCAAACTCTTGTCAAACCGATTCTGTCGGCGCTGCAGCATCTGCTGCTTTGCCACCTGCCGGTTTTTTACGTCCTGGCGCGATCATCATGATCATCTGACGACCTTCGAGCTTAGGGAACTGCTCGACGATGATGGAATCGGCCAATTCGTCGCGAATCCGGTTCAGCAATGCGATGCCCAATTCTTGGTGGGTAATCTCACGGCCACGGAAACGCAAGGTAATCTTGCATTTATCGCCATCTGCCAAAAAGCGGCGGATGTTGCGCATCTTGATGTTGTAGTCACCATCATCGGTACCGGGACGGAATTTAACTTCCTTGATGTCAATGACCGTTTGCTTGGCTTTGGCTTCTGCCGCACGCTTTTGCTCTTGGTACTTGAACTTGCCGTAGTCCATCAGACGACAAACAGGTGGGTTGGCAGTGGCGGCAATTTCAACCAGATCCACGTCCATCTCACCTGCCATGCGCAGGGCTTCGGCCAAGGACAAAATGCCCAATGGCTCATTTTCAGGGCCGGAAACACGCACCTCAGGGGCCATGATTTCACGGTTCAAACGGTGTTTACGTTCTTCGCGGTGGCGACGATCACGAAATTCGGTAGCGATGACTCAATCCTTTACGGAACAAAACTGCGACATGCAGCTCATCCATCTTTGTGCCCACGGGCCAAAGCTTGGGGCGAAAATCACCTTCAGGCTTTAGAAGCGATGTCGGCAGCAATGAGTTCAATGAACGCATCGATCGACATCACACCGAGGTCTTTGTTGCCTCGGGCGCGCACTGCGACGGTACCTGCTGCCTTTTCCTTGTCGCCTGCGACGAGGATGTAAGGCAGCTTTTGCAACGAATGCTCACGTATTTTATACGTGATTTTCTCGTTACGCAGGTCCAAATCGACCCTAAGGCCTTGATTTGACACTGATTTTTGCAGTTTTGCAGCGATTTCGCGACAGTAATCAGACTGTGCATCGGTGATGTTCAAGACAGACACCTGAATAGGCGCCAACCAAGTTGGCAAGGCACCAGCATGCTGTTCGACCAAAATACCGATGAAACGCTCCATGCTGCCCACAATGGCGCGGTGCAAGATCACGGGACGCTGTCGTGAGCCGTCTTCGGCCACATATTCAGCGTCCAAGCGCTCGGACAAGTTGAAATCGACCTGAATCGTGCCGCACTGCCATTCACGGCCAATCGCATCTTTCAGGGTGTATTCGATCTTCGGACCGTAGAAAGCACCGTCCCCCTCAGAGATCACGAAGTCGCAACCCGAGTGACGCAGGCTGTCCATCAAGGCTTTTTCGGCCTTGTCCCACAACTCATCGGAGCCAATGCGTGCAGCCGGACGGGTTGACACTTTATAGAGGATGTTGGTGAAGCCGAAATCGGCGTACACCTTCTTGAGCACCTTGGTGAAGGTGTCGCACTCAGGCAGGATTTGGTTTTCGGTACAAAAGATGTGCCCGTCGTCTTGCGTAAAGCCACGCACACGCATGATGCCGTGCAAGCCGCCCGATGGCTCATTGCGGTGGCACTGGCCAAACTCGCCATATCGCAAAGGCAAATCACGGTAACTCTTGATGCCTTGCTTGAAGATCAGAATGTGCCCAGGGCAGTTCATCGGTTTGAGCGCGTAGTCACGCTTTTCCGACTCGGTCGTGAACATGTTGTCGCGGTATTTGTCCCAGTGACCGGTTTTCTCCCACAAGGATTTGTCCAGAATTTGGGGGCCTTTAACCTCTTGATAACCGCTGTCACGGTAGACCTGACGCATGTACTGCTCCACAGTCTGCCAGACGGTCCAGCCCTTGGGATGCCAGAACACCAGGCCGGGGGCGTGCTCATCGATATGGAACAAGTCCAATTCGCGGCCCAGCTTCCGGTGGTCGCGCTTTTCGGCCTCTTCTAGGCGCGTCAAATACAGCTGCAAGTCTTCCTTGCTGGCCCAAGCAGTGCCATACACGCGCTGCAGCAT
>DAINNP010000314.1:0-2429 GCA_036735785.1 Rhodoferax sp.
CCCAAGGTTCTTCCCACCATGGCACGCACCAGGCGCTGAGCCCTGGCCCGTGATTCAGGCGTGCTGTTGCCGGCAGTTAATGACTGAAAAGCGCTCATGAGCCAACGTTGGCACGGGGCTGGCAGTTTGCCCGCATGCACTTTTATAAGGTTGTAACCAAGGCGGAATGATCGCACGGACGTGCGACTTGTTGCAGGGGGTCAAGGGCACTTTGCCCCTCTGAGCGCGTGGGATCAGCGGGTTTCTGGTAAGGAGTTGTAACCCCGTGCCATCAGGCGGAAAACGCTCAGGCGGCGGGGTAAAAAACCGCAGTGTCCCCCGGCTGCCAGGGCGGAAAAACGGCCATGCAAACCTTGAAGAAATCCGACGCCTCAAACGAGGCCAGCCAGTGCACTAGGGCTTGCCAGTCTTGTGCCGCGAACCAGGTGGGGTCGGTGTGGGCAAACTGCCGGACAAACGGTGCAATCGCCGCATCAGCCCAACCCCAGGCCGGCCCCTGCAAGAAGGGTTGAGCTTGCAAGTGGTGGTCAAGCGTTCTCAGAAAGGCGGCTCCCTCTGCGCGGTTGGCTTGCCCGTCAGCCAGGTGGTACCGGTTGGGGTATTTGTAGCGATCGAGATGCGGTTTGAACTCCACATCACACCGGTGAACCAGCGCCTTCGCTTCTGATTCCGCGCTGCCTGAGGTGGGCAGCCAGCCCATGGGGTCGTGCTGTTGCAGCGCCCATTGCATGATGTCCAGGCTTTGTTCTATGACATGGCCATCGGGCAGCACTAAAACCGGAACAGTCCCTTTGGGCGATGCCTCCAACAGGGCTACCGGCTTGCTGCGCAGCACGACTTCCCGCAATTGCACCCGCATCCCACTGGCTCCAATCGCCATGCGGGCGCGCATGGCATAGGGGCACCGGCGGAAGGAGTACAGGATAGGGAGGCTCATGGCGCAAAAAGCAGGGTTCTTCAGGGAGATTCGGGCTTGGGCAGGGTCGCGCCTATGTGCACCTGTTGGCGCTGTTTGGCCAGCTCCCATTGGCGCTGGCGCTCGCGAGCGCTGGCTTTTTGGGTATCGCTGGTGTGCGCATGGCAGCGGGGGCAGCTCACGCCCGCTTCAAAGAGTGGCGACTCGGTAGCACCTGCCTCCAAAGGGTGACGACAGGCACGGCACAGCCCGTGATTCCCCGGCTTGAGGCCATGGCCCACGGAGACGCGCTCATCAAAGACAAAGCATTCGCCTTGCCACAGGCTTTGTTCGGGGGGGACCGTTTCGAGGTACTTGAGAATGCCGCCTTCGAGGTGGTAGACCTCATCAAAGCCTTGTTCGCGCATATAGGCGGTCGACTTTTCGCAGCGGATGCCGCCGGTGCAGAACATGGCGACTTTGGGCTTTTTTCCTGATCCCGCTAACACCGGGGCTTGCGCGACCCACGCGGGCAATTCGGCAAAACTTTTGATGCGCGGGTCAATGGCACCGGCAAAAGTGCCGATTTCCACTTCGTAGTCGTTGCGGGTATCGACAACCACCACATCAGGGTCGGAAATCAGGGCGTTCCAGTCTTGCGGTTTGACGTAGGTTCCCGCCATTTTGGTGGGGCTGATGCCCGGCACTTGCATGGTCACGATCTCTTTTTTCAGGCGCACCTTCATGCGATAGAAGGGCGCTTTTTCCGAGAAAGATTCTTTGTGCTGCAAGTCCGCCAGCAAAGGGTCTGCACGCAAATAGGCCAGTACCGCATGCACATCATCAGGCAAGCCGGCAATCGTGCTGTTGATACCTTCTTCGGCCAGCAAGATCATGCCTTTGACCCGGCGACTTTCGCAAAATGCCAGCAGAGGGGCCTTGCGCTCGGCGTAGTCGGGCAGTTCAACAAACTTGTAAAAAGCAGCGGTCAGATATACAGGATTCGACATCCCCCGATTGTGCCTGCCCAGGCGCGCTTGTCGGCGGTTTGGCAGGCTATCGCGGGGCCGGCATGGCGCCAACGTGCGTAAAAAAGCCGCCGGATCGCGGGGCGATCGTGGCGGCTTGGTCGGGCCGGTGGCAGCCCCTTAGGGCATGGCCGATCAGCTAAAGAAGCTCTTCAGGCGATCTGTCCAACTGTCGCCGGTGGGCGAGTGCTTGCTGCCGCCTTTTTTGAACGACTCATCCAACTCCTTGAGCAGCTTGCGCTGGTGCTCGGTGAGCTTGACCGGTGTTTCCACCGTGATGTGGCAATACAGGTCGCCGGGGTAGCTGGAGCGCACGCCCTTGATGCCCTTGCCGCGCAGGCGGAACTGCTTGCCGGTCTGGGTACCTTCTGGAATGTCGATCGCCGCTTTGCCAGCCAGCGTAGGCACATCAATCTCGCCACCCAGTGCCGCAGTGATGAAGCTGATGGGTACCGAGCAATGGATGTCATCGCCATCGCGCTCAAAGATGTCGTGCTTCTTGAGGC
>DAINNP010000315.1:0-2423 GCA_036735785.1 Rhodoferax sp.
TGAGAGGTCTAGGCGCTGGAGGTAAAACTTTGTAAACCTAGCTGTCTTGCGTCAGTCGAGCGGGCCCGCCCCGATGCTGCACGCCGACCACGGCTTTGGGTAAGCTGTACCCATGAAAAAACACCTCGCGGCCTATGCGGCCACCGCCCTTGTGCTCTTGATGCTTGATGTGTTGTGGATCGGCGGGCTGGCCCAGTCCCTCTACCAAGAGGGCATCGGCCACCTGATGGCGGAGCAACCCCGGCTTGGCGTGGCTGCATTGTTTTACGCGCTGTACCCCATAGGCTTGCTGGTGTTTGTCGTAGCCCCCCGGGGGGTGACTGACGACTGGCCCGCCACTTTGCTGCGCGGCGTGCTGTTCGGACTCGTGGCCTATGCCACCTACGACCTCACCAACCTCGCCACGCTCAAAGGGTGGCCGGCAAGGCTGGCGATGCTGGACATGGCATGGGGATGTGTGGCGAGCTGCGCCGCTTCTTCCGCGGGAAGAGTGGTATTTCAGCGCTTTGCATAAATAGGGGTTTGGGCGCTCATGGACCTTGTGCCTCTCGGACTTCAGCGAAGTGAACAAAGGCGCTGCTGATACCGTGGTGTCAGCAGGCTGCAAAAGCTTCGTCATCAAAACGTCGTCATATTCCTGCAACGCGCTTGGCGCAGGATGCTTGCTGTTGCATTTTTTGAAGAGGTTTTGCCATGGCAGTGTCTGAACAACGCGTGCACACCCGCGCCACCTATTTCCGGCTGGGTACCGGGACCCAGACAGCGTCTTATTTTGTGTTCCGCGACGCGGACAAGCCCGACGCGATTGCCGCGCTGATACTGGACATCAGCGAAGGTGGGGTGCAAATCCTGTCGCAAGCGGGCTCCTACCTCACCGGCAAATCATTCCGCCTGGACCTGCATGTGGCCAGTGCGGATGGGTTCGAGGTGGTGGATGGCGGCGAAGTCCAGTGGGTCTGGTCGCAGCCCGAAGGCATTTACACCCGCAGCGGCTTTGTGTCCCGCGCCGAGGGCCACAGCCTGGCCACCCTGCTGCAAGGCCTGCCGGTGCAGAACGAGCAGGTGATCCGCTGCGCGCTCTATCCCGTGGGTCACATGGCGATGGCCTGAGCGGCAGAGGTTTTGGCAAGTGCGCGGGCGGCTTTTGTCTGCCCGCCATACCTGATTGCCAATAGCGCCAGCCCCTCCCTGAACCGCTGGAATCGGGCCGGGGGCACCATCACCGATGGCGCTGACGGTGCTCAACCTAGTGCGCCATGGGGTAGGTATCGCCCGCCTGAATGACCGGATGGCAGCACCCTTGGTTCGCTCTGGCGAACTGGTGCCTTTGCTGCAAACGCATTTCGACGGTGGCCGGGCTCCCATCTATGCAGTGATGCTGCAGGAGCGGCAACGCTTGCCGAAAGTCCGCACTTGTCTGGATTACTGGGCGGAGTGGATTGCCGGTATGTCCTGACGCACTCGACGGAAAAAAATTCGCAGCGAAAAGATGCAGGCAGGACGTGCTAATCCGCTTTAGCACACCGCCTGCGCCGTTGAATAATCGGGGCATGAGCGAACCTGTCACCCTGATTCCCCTGGATACCCAGACCGGCGAACCCCTGTACCCGCCCCGCCCGCGCAAACCGGCGGGGCCTACCGCCAAATTCATGTTCTCCCACCCCGCGCATGTGATTGCGCTGGGCTTGGGCTCCGGCCTGTCGCGCATTGCACCCGGCACCTCGGGCACCTTGTGGGCCTGGGTGGCGTTCATTGCGCTGTCGCAATGGCTGGGCGAATTCGGCTGGGGCGTGCTGATTGCCCTGAGCATTCCGGTGGGCTGGTGGGCCAGCACCGTCACCGCACGCAACATGGGGGTGCTGGACCCCGGCAATATCGTGATCGACGAGATCGTGGCCTTTTGGCTGGTGCTGTGGTTGGTCACGCCCACCTCGCTGGTGGGACAGGCACTGGCCTTCGGTTTGTTTCGCTACTTTGACGCAGCCAAACCCGGCCCGGTGGGTTGGGCCGACCGGCTCTTCCACGGGCTGCAGGCCGACACCGACCGTTTTGCCTGGACCAAGGCCGGCTGGGGCATCATGCTCGACGACCTGGTGGCAGCCGGCTGCACGCTGATGGTGATTGCTATCTGGAGGTTTGCGTGAGCGCAACACCCAATCACCTGCTATCAAATCAGGAGCTACTCGCGTATACTTCATCTGCGCTACTGGCCGATTTGATACTCAAACGCCAATGGATACTGGCCACCGCCGAGAGCTGCACCGGCGGCATGGTTGCCGCGGCCTGCACCGACCTCGCAGGGTCGAGCGCTTGGTTTGAACGCGGCTTTGTGACCTATTCCAACGAAGCCAAGACCGACATGCTGGGTGTGCCGGCTGAACTGATTGCCACCCATGGCGCGGTGAGCGAGCCGGTGGCACGGG
>DAINNP010000316.1:0-2411 GCA_036735785.1 Rhodoferax sp.
TTGAAGTTGGTTTCAATGATGCCGGCCTTGCCGCCACCGTTGGCCATCGCGTAGCTTAAAGCCAAGTCACGGGCTTTGCCGGACTTGTCCTGGTGCACAGCGACCAAGTGAGGCACGCCGCCACCTTGGGTGTAAGTGTTGCGCACAGTGTGGCCGGGAGCCTTGGGAGCCACCATCCAGACGTCCAGATCTGCGCGGGGCACGACTTGGTTGTAGTGCACGTTGAAACCGTGGGCAAAGGCCAAAGAAGCGCCTTGCTTGATGTTAGGAGCGACGTTGTTGGTGTACACCTCGCCGATTTGCTCATCCGGCAACAAGATCATGACAACGTCAGCCGCCTTGACTGCGTCGTTCACTTCCATCACGGTCAAGCCGGCTTTACCGACTTTGTCCCAGGAAGCTCCGCCCTTGCGCAGACCGACCACGACCTTCACGCCGCTGTCATTCAAGTTTTGCGCGTGTGCGTGGCCTTGGCTGCCGTAACCGATGATGGCGACTGTCTTGCCCTTGATCAGGCTCAGGTCACAATCCTTGTCGTAAAAAACTTTCATTTTTCTCTCCGAAATAAATATTGGCGAAAAGCGCCCTGTTGCAAAAACTACCTAAGCTCGGGGCGAACGGTAAACACTGTCGCCAAACAATCCCTGTGTGTTGAGCCAGCCGAAGCGCACACAGGAAAACCTTCATCAAACCCGCAGAATGCGCTCGCCGCGACCGATGCCACTGGAGCCGGTTCGCACCGTCTCCAGAATGGCGGTGCGCTCAATAGCTTCCAGGAACGCATCGTTCTTGGACTGATCGCCTGTGAGCTCGATGGTGTAACTCTTTTCAGTCACATCGATGATGCGGCCACGGAAGATGTCCGCCATACGCTTCATCTCTTCGCGCTCCTTGCCCACCGCACGGACCTTCACCATCATGAGCTCACGCTCGATGTAGGCGCCTTCCGTCAGGTCCACCACCTTCACCACTTCAATCAGGCGGTTCAGGTGCTTGGTAATTTGTTCGATCACATCGTCCGAACCATGGGTTTGGATCGTCATGCGCGACAAGCTCGGATCTTCCGTGGGTGCCACGGTCAGGGATTCAATGTTGTATCCACGGGCTGAAAACAAGCCCACGACACGCGACAAGGCGCCCGGCTCGTTCTCTAGCAAAACTGCAATGATGTGTTTCATAAATACCGATTCCTCTTTTCGCTGCCCTCCCCGTGCGGCGGTAACCGCACAGCTTGGCAGACAATAGATTCTTCAAAAATGATAGCAGCTCGCGCACACTGGGTGTGCGCTAGAGCACTATTTGACGCAAATCCGCTTAAAGGTCCTCCGACCCGAGCAGCATCTCTGTGATGCCCTTGCCGGCCTGAACCATGGGAAACACGTTCTCTGTTGGATCGGTCCGGAAGTCCATGAAGACCGTACGGTCCTTCAATTTGCGAGCCTCGCGCAAAGCGGGCTCTACATCCTGGGGACGCTCAATCAACATGCCGACGTGACCGTAGGCTTCCGCCAACTTCACAAAATTCGGCAACGCGTCCATATAGCTGTGGCTGTAGCGGCCTTCATACTCCACCTCTTGCCACTGACGCACCATACCGAGGTAACGGTTATTCAGTGAGCAGATCTTGATCGGCGTGTTGTACTGCAGGCAGGTGGACAACTCCTGGATATTCATCTGCACCGAGCCTTCGCCGGTGATACAGAACACCTCGCTTTGCGGCTTGGCCAACTTGATACCCATGGCATACGGAATGCCCACGCCCATGGTTCCCAGACCACCGGAATTGATCCAGCGGCGCGGCTCGTCGAATTTGTAGTACTGCGCGGCCCACATCTGGTGCTGCCCCACATCAGACGTGATGTAGGTGTCCGCATCTTTGGTCATATTCCAAAGGGTTTCCACTACAAACTGGGGCTTGATCACATCCCCATTGCCAGGGTTGTACTTCATGCAATCGCGCTTGCGCCAGCCTTCAATTGTGTCCCACCAAGCACCCAACGCATTGGCGTCGGGCTTGACAGTACCTTCGCGAATCATGGCGATCATTTCGTTGAGCACATCTTTCACGTCGCCCACGATCGGAATGTCCACCTTCACCCGCTTGGAGATGCTGGATGGGTCAATGTCGATATGAATGATCTTGCGCTCGTTCTGGGCAAAGTGCTTGGGATTACCGATCACACGGTCATCAAAGCGTGCACCAACTGCCAACAACACATCGCAGTTTTGCATCGCGTTGTTGGCTTCTACGGTACCGTGCATGCCCAGCATCCCGAGAAACTTGCGGTCGCTAGCAGGGTACGCACCCAAGCCCATCAGGGTGTTGGTGCAGGGGTAGCCCAGCATGTCCACCAGAGTGCGGAGTTCGTTGGAAGCGTTGCTCAGCAACACGCCGCCACCGGTGTAGATGT
>DAINNP010000317.1:0-2406 GCA_036735785.1 Rhodoferax sp.
TGCCCGGAGGGGATCGAACCCCCGACCCACAGCTTAGAAGGCTGTTGCTCTATCCGACTGAGCTACGGGCACAAAGAACAAAGGCCCCAAAGCGTTAAAACTTCAGAGCCTTTGATTTTTAAAAAGTGGTCGGGGCGGCGGGATTCGAACTCGCGACCCTCTGCTCCCAAAGCAGATGCGCTACCAGGCTGCGCTACACCCCGACAGCTGGTATTCTAACCTGATAAAACTGCTGTTTCCAGCTTCGTCATCGTTTTTTTGCACCTCCCTTCCATGCCTACATCGTCACCCCTGCTGCCCTGGTTGGAACCTGGCGAATCATTTCCGAGTACCTCTGCGGCTTGGGGAGAGGACTCGCCGGCCCCAGGCTTGCTCGCAGCCGGCGGCGATCTGGAGCCCGCGACATTGCTCCGCGCCTACTCCAATGGCATCTTCCCCTGGTATAGCGAAGGCCAACCCACACTTTGGTGGAGCACAAGCCCACGGATGACGTTGTGGGTGGATGAGTTCCGGCTCCACAGGTCACTCAAGAAAACCATCCGGCGTTTCCGGGACACCCCAGGTTCTGAAATACGGGTGGACAGCTCTTTCGAAAAAGTCATTGAAGCCTGCTCTTTGACCCCTCGCGATGGACAAAACGGCACATGGATACTGCCGGAAATCCGGGCAGCATATCTGCGCTTGCACCATGCAGGACATGCACACAGCATTGAGACTTGGCAAGATGGTGAGTTGGTTGGCGGCTTGTACTGCGTCTGCATTGGTCACGCCGTGTTTGGCGAATCCATGTTTGCAAGGCGAACCGACGCATCCAAGCTGGCTTTGGCCGCACTAGTGGCAATTGCCCGCCACCACAAGGTCGCATGGATTGATTGTCAGCAGGTCACCTCACATCTGGCCTTCATGGGCGCACGGCCGATCGACAAAAGAACGTTCCAACAGTGCCTCGACTCCGCCATACCCAAGCCTCCCATCGATTGGCGCTTTGACCACCTATACTGGAATCACTTGTAGTCAGCTTGCGAAACTCTGCCATGACCGATCTGACGGATCTCCCCATCCAAACACTGCAGTTTTATGCCACTGCGCCGTACGACTGCAGTTACCTCTCGGACCGACAAGCCCGCTCCCAAGTAGCCACACCCAGCCACATTATTGACACGGCGACCTACTCCAGCCTCGTAGAGAAGGGCTTCCGGCGCAGCGGCATGTTCACCTACCGCCCTTACTGTGACGGCTGCCAGGCCTGCACCCCGCTACGCATTCCGGTGGAACAATTCCAAGCCAACAAGAGCCAGAAGAGAGCGGCAAGACAGCACGCCAACTTGCAGGCCCGCGTACTGAACCTCGGCTTTTCGAGAGAACACTACGACCTCTATCTGCGCTACCAACTCGCCAGACATGCAGGAGGCGGCATGGATGAGGACAGCATCGATCAATATGTGCAGTTTCTGCTGCAGAGTCGCGTGAACTCCCGCCTGGTTGAGTTTCGTGAAGCGACAGATAGCGAGCAAAGTTTGGGTGCACTCAAAATGGTGTCCATTTTGGATGTCCTTGACAACGGCCTATCCGCGGTGTACACGTTTTTTGCTCCTGATGACGGCGCCAGCTATGGAACCTTCAATGTGCTGTGGCAGATTGAGCAGGCCAAACAGCTTGGCCTGCCTTATGTTTACTTGGGCTATTGGATTGAGAGCAGCCCGAAGATGCAATACAAGGCCAACTTCAAACCGCATGAAATTTTGGTTAATGGCAACTGGAATGCAACAGGGCTATTGAACCCACAGGTGTAGGGGCTTTGACGGGTTAACATCGGCCACGAAGCACCATGACTAAAAAAGAACACGCCCCCCAATCCGCCCCCGCAGTTCAAGTGCTGGAGCGCATGTTCACGTTGATTGACGTTCTCGCTTCCAGAGAAGAGGCGATCCCGCTGAAAGAGATCAGTGAACGCGCTGGTCTGCATCCCTCTACAACGCACCGGATCTTGAATGACCTGGTGTCCGGGCGGTTTGTCGATCGCCCTCAATCAGGCAGCTACCGCCTCGGGATGCGCCTGTTGGAACTGGGGAATCTTGTGAAGGCCCGCCTGAACGTCCGCGACGCAGCGCTGAGCCCTATGCGAGAGCTGCACAAGTTAATTCAGCAGCCCGTTAACCTGAGCATGCGCCAGGGCGATGAAATCATCTATGTCGAACGTGCCTACAGTGAACGTAGCGGCATGCAGGTTGTCAGGGCGATTGGCGGACGCGCACCGCTACACCTCACTTCAGTAGGCAAATTGTTCTTGGCCGCTGATGATCCGCTGCGCATTCGTTCTTATGCCACCAGAACAGGGCTGCAAGGCCACACCAAAAACAGCATCACCGACTTGGACGTGTTGGAGCGCGAGCTCTCCAAGGTCCG
>DAINNP010000318.1:0-2405 GCA_036735785.1 Rhodoferax sp.
CGCATGGCCGAGTCGCCCGAAATGCTGGGCCAGGCGCCTGCCATGCAGGACGTGTTTCGCGCCATCGGGCGCCTGAGCCAGAGCAACGTCACGGTGATGATCACCGGTGAATCCGGCTCTGGCAAAGAGCTGGTGGCCCGTGCGCTGCACAAGCATTCCCCGCGCGCCGATGGCCCGTTTGTGGCTATCAACACCGCTGCGATTCCCAAAGACCTGTTAGAGAGCGAACTCTTCGGCCATGAGCGCGGCGCCTTTACCGGCGCGCAAACCATGCGTCGTGGCCGTTTTGAGCAGGCCGATGGCGGCACCCTGTTTCTAGACGAAATCGGCGACATGCCGTTTGAGCTGCAAACCCGTTTGCTGCGCGTCTTGAGCGACGGCCACTTCTATCGCGTGGGCGGGCACAGTGCCGTCAAATCCAACGTGCGCGTCATCGCAGCCACTCATCAAAACCTGGAGCAGCGCGTCAAAGACGGCGTGTTCCGCGAGGACTTGTTCCACCGCCTGAACGTGATCCGGCTGCGCCTGCCCGCGTTGCGTGAGCGCAAAGAAGACGTGTCCATGCTGACCCGCCACTTTTTGCAGCAAAGCGCCAAGCAACTAGGGGTGGAACCCAAGCGTATTTCTGATTCCGCACTGGCATGGCTGGAGGGCTTTGGCTTTCCCGGTAACGTGCGTCAGCTGGAAAACATCTGCCACTGGTTGACCGTGATGGCACCAGCCCAGGTCATTGAGCGCAAAGACTTACCGCCAGAGGTGAATCAAGGGCGCGTGGAAGCCGGCGATTCACTGCTGGCCAAGCCGGTCTTTGCGGCCACCCCTGATGTGCATCCTAAGGAACCGGCCCCGGACTCGCCGGGCTCGGTGTCCGCTTCGCATGAAGGTGCCGAAGATCTATCCCATGTATTGGCCCGAGCGGCCGCAGTCCAAGGCCCTTTGGAGGGGTGGGAGGCCGAGCTCGAAACCGAAGCGATTGCGTTGCTCGGTTCCGGCAAATCCGATGTGTGGGATACGCTCACCCGGCGGTTTGAGTCCCGCTTGATTCTGGCGGCCTTAGCCAACACCAAAGGCCGTCGTATTGAGGCGGCTCATAAACTGGGCATCGGCCGCAACACGATTACGCGGAAGATCCAGGAGCTGGGGCTGGGCTGATCTCTACCACCACCGGCGCGTGATCGCTGGGGCGCTCGTTTTTGCGAGGCGTCTTGTCAATCACGCAGCCGGTAACCCGCGGTTTCAGTGCCAGACTCACCAGAATGTGGTCAATGCGCATGCCCCGGTTGCGGCGAAAGCCCGCATCCCGGTAGTCCCACCAACTGAAGCTTTTGGGCGGGTAGGGGAACAACCGGTAGCTGTCGCACAGGCCCAATGCCACCAGGGCGCGCAGGTGGTAGCGCTCTTCCTCGGTGCAGTGGATGGTGCCTTCCAGGTTCACCGGGTCCCACACATCGTCCTCGTCAAAGGTGATGTTGTAGTCGCCCATCAGCACCAGGTTCGGGTGCGCGGCCAACTCGTCTTTCACCCAGCGGCGAAGGGCGGTGAGCCACTCCATTTTGTACTCAAACTTGTCGCTGCCCGGCTCTTGCCCGTTGGGGAAGTAAGCGCCAATCACGCGTATCCCCTCCACCGTGCCGGTGATCACGCGGGACATGTCGTCGTCAAAACCGGGGATGTTTTTGATGACGTCGCTAGCCGGAGTCCGCGTTAGCAGTGCCACGCCGTTGTAGGTCTTCTGGCCAAACCACTGCGCGTGGTAGCCGATGGCTTCAAACGCATCTGCGGGAAATTTATCGTCGGTCAGCTTGAGCTCTTGCAGGGCGAGCACATCGACCGGGTTGGCGGTCAGCCACTCCAGGACTTGGGGCAGGCGCACGCCCAAAGAGTTGACGTTCCAGGTGGCGAGTTTCATGGGTGAGTGCGGGTGTAAGTAACAAAGCTGAAGCACAGGCCGCCGGCAGCTACATGGCGCTCACGGGCAGTTTCCTGCCACGCTGTGCCCAACACGGGGGCGAAGGCATCGCCTTCAAAGATTTGCTCAATTTCAGTCACCACTGCGGTGGTGGCCAATGGTTCTGCCAAGGCATAAAGCTGGGCACCGCCAATCACCCAGACGTCTGCTGCGTGCTCACAAAGTTGTAGCGCCTCGTGCATATCGGATGCGGGCTTGGCACCATTTTCATTCCAATCCGGCTGGCGGGTGACAACGATGTTGGCGCGGCCGGGCAGGGGGCGGAACTTCGGGGGTAGTGAGTCCCAAGTCTTGCGCCCCATGATGACCGGGCAGCCCAGCGTGGTCCGCTTGAAGTGGGCCAGGTCTTCGGGCAAATGCCAGGGCAAGGTGCCGCCCGCACCGATTACGCCGTTGGCAGCGCGCGCGTAAATCAAGTGGAGGCGGGGGAGTGTGG
>DAINNP010000319.1:0-2403 GCA_036735785.1 Rhodoferax sp.
ATGCGGTGGGGCGATGCGCTGTGCACCGCAAAGCCGCTCTCGGTGAATGACGAGGCAATGCCTGCACCGTAGATGCGTAGAGCCTCCTCAGCGCCGCTTGCGCCCTGCACCTGTTCTTTGACCAAACCGAACTCCACGGTGTACCAGTACACCCGCGCCAATTCGGTCAGTTTGCCGATGCGCTGGGCGCGCAGGCCGGCCTGGCCATAGAGCTGGATGAAGTCCGCCATGACCGGGTGCATGAGCATGGGCACATGGCCGAACACGTCGTGAAACACGTCGGGCTCTTGCAGGTAGTCCAGCTGGTCTGCACCGCGGATGAAGTTGCCGCTCGGAAAGCGCCGGTTCGCCAGGTGATTAAAAAACACCTCGTCCGGCACCAGACCCGGCACGGCCACCACCTGCCAGCCGGTGCGGGGCATCAACACTTCGTTGAGCGCGGCAAAGTCGGGGATGGCGTCTGCGCTGAGCGGCAAGGCGTGCATGCCTTCCACAAACTCGCGGCAAGCCAGTTGCGGCAATAGTGCGGTCTGGCGCTCAAAAAGCGTCTTCCAGACCGCGTGGTCTGCGGCGCTGTAGTGCGCCCAGTGTTGGGGGATGGTGTAGTCGTCCACCGGCCACCCCTCTTAACGCACCGCCAGCAAGGTGCCCCGGCAATCGCCAAAGCCGATACGCCGCGCGCCAGCCGCTGTGCAAGCGCCACGCAGGATGATGGTGTCGCCATCTTGCAAAAAGGTGCGCACTTCGCCGTTGGGCAAGGTGATGGGCTGCTTGCCGCCCTGGGTCAACTCAAGCAACGAGCCGCCCTGCTCTGGCGCCGGGCCAGACAAGGTGCCGGTGCCCAGCAGGTCACCCGCGCGCAGGTTGCAGCCGTTGACGGTGTGGTGGGCAACCAGCTGCGCCAGCGTCCAGTAGGCGTCCCGCATGTTGGACTGCGAGAGGCGCACGCCGCCCTCGCCTGCAGCGCGCATGGCGGGCGTTTGCAGCCAGACTTCGAGCTGCACATCCAGCGCGCCCTGAGCGCGGTTGGCTGCGCTCTCCAAGTAGGGCAGCGGCTGCGGGTCAGCCGCGTCTCGCACAAAGGGTGCACGAAACGGCGCCAGCGCTTCCATAGTCACCAACCAGGGCGACACGGTGGTGGCAAAGTTTTTGGCCAGAAAGGGCCCCAGGGGTTGGTATTCCCAAGCCTGCACATCGCGTGCGCTCCAGTCGTTAAGCAGCGTGAGGCCGAAGACGTGTGCTTCTGCATCCGCTATAGAAACAGGAGCACCCAGCGCATTACCCATGCCGACCCATGCCCCGAGTTCAAGCTCATAGTCGATCCGCGCGCTGGGCCCGAAATCCGGCACCGTGGCACCCGGCTTGAGCGTTTGGCCCATGGGTCGATGAAACTGCTGGCCGCTGGCGCCGATGCTGCTGGCCCGGCCGTGGTAGCCGATGGGTACCCACTTGTAGTTGGGTAGCAGCGGGTTGTCGGGGCGGAACAGCTTGCCCACCGTGGTGGCGTGGTGGATGCCGGTGTAGAAGTCGGTGTAGTCCCCCACTTCGCAGGGCAAGCCCAGCTCGACTTCGGTCTGGCGCAATAATGCATTGGCCCAGACTTTTTGCAGGGCCGAGCCCTCGCGCAGGCCTTCCCAGATCGCCAGCCGCAGAGCGCGGCGCTGGGCTACGGGTGCAGCCATCAGGCGGTGCATGTCGTTGTGGTCGATCAGGCCGGTGGCGTGCAAGTCCAACACGCGGTCGCCAATGGCCACGCCGATTTGCCAAGGCTCCAACTCGTTGTGGCGGAAGCGGCCGAAGGGCAGGTTCTGAATGGGGAAGTCAGTGTCCGGCGCGTTGGCGGACTCGACCCAGCTTTGCGTGTCGGGTGCGTGGGTGGCGTCCAAGCCATGGGGCACTGCGCTCATGCTTTCGCTCCAAATTCGTTGGCGTGCAAAAAGGCGGCGTGTTTGGGCGCGCGCTTGGTCACGCTCCACTCTTCCAACATGGCCCACTTCACTTGGTCCATTTGCGCCAGCTTGGCCTGTTCGTCGGGGTCCGGGCACGACAACTCCAGCCGGTGGCCGTTGGGGTCAAAGAAGTAAATGCTGTGGAACATGCCGTGGTCGGTCACGCCCAACACATCCACGCCTTGGGCTTCGAGGTGCGCTTTGAACTCCAGCAACTCGGCCCGGTCTTTCACCTTGAAGGCGATGTGCTGCACCCAGGCGGGCGTATTCGGGTCGCGGCCCATGGGCGGCTGGGTAGGCAGCTCAAAGAAGGCCAGCACGTTGCCCTGCCCTGCATCCAAAAAGACATGCATATAAGGGTCGGGCGCGCGGGTAGAAGGCACCAGGTCTTCGGCAATCGCCAGCACAAAGTCCATGTGCAGCATCTTCTGGTACCAGAGCACGGTTTCTTTGG
>DAINNP010000320.1:0-2378 GCA_036735785.1 Rhodoferax sp.
CCAGCTCGGACTGCAGCGGCAGCCAGTGGCCGCTCTCGGCCGTCATGCGGGCGATATGGATGTAGACCATTTCGTCACCGTTGGTGGGGGCGTAGCTGCCGCCCAAACCCAAGAGATACAAAGCGCTTGCTATAAAAACAAGAGCTAACCACGCAATATCGGCGGGGGCTAATTGCTTATTTGGCATAAAAAGAGCGGTGGGGTTGTAGGCCTGTGGATACCGTGGGCACCCGAGCGGTCGTGCACCGTGCCATGGCCTTGGCGCAGCGGATGGCCGTCAGTCGCGGTGACGCTTGAACGTCCACCGGTCGTTGGCCAGAAAGTTGCTGACACTGGCTGCCAGGATGGCAATGATGTTGGCCAGCCGGTAGTCCATGCTGCCGGACAGCAGCAAGGTCAATACATATTGCATGCCACTGCCGAAAGCCGATGCGGTGACGTACTGCCCAAACTCCATGCCCAGCAAGCGCAGGCTGACGGGCTGGACTTCGCCGGCTTCCAGCGTCTTCACTCGGTCGGACCAGGTCCACAGCCGGTTCCAGGTGAAATTGTTCAGGGTCGCCAGCGCAATCGCCAGCACCAGTGAAAAGTAAGGCTTGTTGTAGCCGGACTCGATCTCGTTGAACAAAAACTCATGGCCGAAATGCAGCACCGCCAAATTCACCATCGTGCCGCTCGCGCCCACAATGCCGAACTTAATGTACCGGTAGCGCTCCAGCAGCCCAAGAGCCCACAGCACGGTGCGTTGCAGCCCGTTCATGCGGCAGGGCTCTCGACAGCGGTGCCCAGGTACTGCAGGGCTTGCGCCAGCACCGGGTCGGGTGCAATCCGCTTAAGGCACTGGTTGTCACCATCACAGAAGGTGAGGCGGTGGTTGTAGGCCGTCAAACACGGCGAGCAGGCAATCCCGCTCTCCAGAATGATGGTTTTTTTGCCCAAGGGGCCGTACAGCTTGCCGGTTTCGGGGCCGAAAAACACCATGGTCTGGATGGGGGTGACCGTCGCAAAGTGGCTGGGGCCACCGTCGTTGGTGATCAGCAGGCGGCTGGCATGCATCAGCATCAGCAGCTCACGGATGCTTTTGGTGTAGCCGGTCAGGTCAATACATGCCTCGCTGCCGACCTGGGTTTTGAGGTCACGCGCCAGCACAGCGTCGTCTTTCAAACCAATCAGGCCCACGGCGTATCCGGCATTGCACAAGCCCTGGACCACCCGGGCGTAATGGCTGGCAGGCCAAGCCCGCTCCGGTAGGATGCCGCCGCCCGCGTAGACCAGCACCAAGGCGCGGTTTGCGGTCACGGGGTGATCCGCTTCCACCTTCTTGCGGTAGCTGCGCAGTTCATCGGCGCTGAACGGAACCGACAGCTGGGGCTCGGACGGAATCTCACGGATGGCACCTGCGCGGTTGCGGGGCATGGCCTCCGGCGACTGCAGTGCATCCACCAGCGACAAAAACT
Source organism: Rhodoferax sp. (assembly GCA_036735785.1). Classification (GTDB taxonomy): domain Bacteria; phylum Pseudomonadota; class Gammaproteobacteria; order Burkholderiales; family Burkholderiaceae_C; genus Allorhodoferax. Next base: position 1,458 of record DAINNP010000320.1, read on the forward strand.
GTTTGCTGATGTGCTGGTAAGGGTTGTAGGGAATGCTGTGGTTGATGAAGCTTCCGCGATACAGGCCCTCTTGGGTGTGCGGCGTGAAGCCCACCCGCACGGGGGCGCCGGTGCTGAACGACAGCAGGGCGCTCACCCGGGAAAACAGCTCGCAATCAATCACCGCGTCCAGCCCGATGCGACGCATCTGCAGGCTGACTTTGAGGATGTCGCTGATCAGCGATGCGCCCGAGCTGTCGTCCAGAGTGTGCATGTGGGCCACATCCGTCAATGACAGCAGCTTGGAGACTTCCTGGTTCTTTTTGAGTTGCAGGATGTGGATCGCAGCCCCGGGGTATTGGCGGCGCAATGCCGCAAACATCGGACCTGCGAGCACGATGCTGCCCATCTCGGAGAGCAAGATCACCAGGATGTTTTTCGGTGCGGCCTGCATGCGCGCCGGTGCACCGAACATGCCGGTCAATTTGACCCATCCTGACACCGCGCCGCACAGGAGCTGGCCTGCCCAGCGGTCAATGAAGCGTTGTGTCTGGATATTCATGGGTGGAAGGCGCCTTGTGACTTCGTCTCAAACCTCAAAATTCGCTGACGCGAATCCGAGCCTTACAGGCCCGCCGCTGCACGCAGCGTTTGAGCTTTGTCGGTGCGTTCCCAGGTGAATTCGGGCTCTTCGCGGCCGAAGTGGCCGTAAGCCGCCGTTTTCTCGTAGATAGGGCGCAGCAGGTCCAGCATCTGGATGATGCCCTTGGGACGCAGGTCAAAGTGTTCGTTCACCAGGGCGGCGATCTGCTCATCCGGGATCACGCCGGTGCCTTCGGTGTACACGGTGACGTTCATCGGCTTGGCCACACCAATCGCATAGGCCACTTGGATCTGGCACTGCTTGGCCAGGCCGGCTTTCACAATGTTTTTCGCAACATA
>DAINNP010000321.1:0-2362 GCA_036735785.1 Rhodoferax sp.
CGGGGTTCATGGCCACAAAGCCGGTGTGCTGCAAGAAGCCGGGGTACACGCGGCGCCCGGAGCCGGGGAAGTTGCTGGGCACGCGGTAAATCACGTTGTTTTCGAACCAGCTATGGCTCTTGTTCATGGCCAAGTTGTTCACCGCAGTGGGGGATTTGCGCGCGTCAATCGGGCCGCCCATCATGGTCATGGTCAGGGGCGTGGTCTCGCCGCGGCTGGCCATCAGCGACACCGCAGCCAGCACCGGCACGGTGGGCTGGCAGACGCTCATCACGTGGCAGTTGCCGTACTTACCCTGTACATGGCGAATGAACTCCTGCACGTAGTTGACGTAGTCGTCCAAATGGAATTCACCGTCCGACAAGGGCACTAGGCGGGCATTTTTCCAGTCGGTGATGTAGACCTTGTGGTCTTTCAACATGGTCTTGACGGTGTCGCGCAGCAGAGTGGAATAGTGGCCCGAAAGGGGTGCCACGATCAGCACCACCGGCTGCCCCTTGATTTTTTCCAGGGTTGCGGTGTCGTCGGTAAAGCGCTTGAAACGGCGCAATTCGCAGAAGGGTTTGCTGAGTTCTACCCGCTCATGGATGGCGATGTCCACGCCATCCACGTCGATGGTGCGCAGGCCGAATTCGGGCTTTTCGTAGTCCTTGCCCAAGCGGTGCATCAGGTCGTAGCTGGCGGACAGGCGCTGGGCAAAGGGGTTTTGTCCGGCCACGGACAGCGGGTTGCTATACAACTTGGCCGCCGCCAGTGCCAGATCGGAAAACGGCTCCATCAGGGAGCGTTGGGTTTCGTAGAGCTGGTACAGCATGAGGGGCTCGCTTTCGGGGAAATGTTGCAGTGCAATATAACAGGAGTGCGCAAATCAGCGGTTACTTGCCTTGAGAATCCCTCGGACCGCATTGCGGCTGTGGGCGCCGAAGTTGGAGAGCAATTCCGCGACGAGCGCGTCCAGCCGGAGTTTGGCCTCGGTGGGGACGTTCACCAGTTCCTTCACCAAAGTCACCCGTTCTTCATTGGCGCCGAAGTCGTAATTCGGGTCGGACACGAATCCCGGGGGCATGCTGTCCACGAGTGTTTGGGCGATGCGATTGCCATACGAGGCCGCCTGTGCAGACACCACGTTGCGAAGGTACAAGTCGTGCCATTCGGGGTAGCTGGCGTCTTTGTCGGTTTGACGCAGGGCCTGATCAATCGGCGTGTCTTGCTTGGCTAGCGCAGAGTTCAGCAGCACTTCGGACTGGTATTTTTCCAGTGCCAAGTGCCGGTTCGACAGCAAGGTCACCATGTCGTTTTTCATGCCGGAGAGCCCCGCCATCGCCATGGCGTTGATGGCGAGCAGTTTCAGCGTCGAGTCGCCGGGTGACAAGCTCGCGTGGTAAGGCTGGGTCAGGTCCTGGATGTAGTGCAACGCAAGGCCTGTAAAGCGCCAACCCCAATAAGGGTGGCCGGTGCGGAAGGCCAGAGAGGCGAGGGTGGAGTACTGGTACACCCGCAACTGGGGGAAGGTCCGCTTGATGAAGGGCGCCGCGGTGTACAGCACCTTGTTCTCATGCATGAAACCCATGTGGAATGGCGCCTGGCTGCCATACACCAGCAAGGGGTTGCCGAAGGGAAGGGTGCCGAAGCCGTACATCTTGCCCCACTCGGAGGGGCTGTCTTCAAACAGGTTGATGTCCAGCCCGTAGTCCGGCTCGTCAGCGGCACTGGCGGCAACCGCCAAGGGCGCTACGGTGTCACCCACCTTGAGGGGTTGAAATTTTTGACTGGCATTGCCCAGCATGGGCAAGGTGGTGACAGTCTCCGAGGCCAAGCGCGGTGCTGGCGAGGCGTTGAGCTTCGGGTCGGGCTGAATGAAAAGTGCAAACCGGCTGTTAGGGGCGATTCGCAAGGCATGGGTAAATGCCAAGCGGCGCGCTTCGTCACTGCGGTTAAGGTTGGCAATAAAAGCCAGCTTGGAGGGGCGGGGTGGGTAACTCTGCAGATTGGCCGCCGCCCAAGCCTCATGGCTTGCCAGCAAGGCCTCGATAGTCTTTTCTTCGGCCTTGAGGAAGCTTTCCAGGGCCTCAACTGTCACAGGCGCCGCATTGGCGACTTCGGGCATCGCCTCCAGTGCCCGGTAGGCTGCGAGGGTGTGGTTGCCCCATGCACCTGCGGTGGTGGAAATCAGCCCAAGCAGGGCTCCCAACGCATAGGCTATTTTCTTCATGCACTTGTCTCCATTGACGCCCGTGGAATATGCGCAAGCAGCTATCAAAAAGATAGCTGCTTCAGCGGGGCATCCGCCCCGCATAGGGTCTTAGACGACCTTGGCGATCGCCTGGCAGACGTAGTCGATGTTCTTGCTGTTCAGGGCAGC
>DAINNP010000322.1:0-2350 GCA_036735785.1 Rhodoferax sp.
GCAAAGCCGCCCCGCTCCACCACCTCGGCGAAGTACAGCATGTCATTGGTATCTTGCATTTGCGCCCTTTATCGTCCCATTTTCAGGACAATCTAACGCAAATATGCTGACTTATCAAACATTCGCCCTTCTAGGAAACTAGTCCCATCGAACTAACCCCTTCAAGGACTTGTCATGAAACTCTTGCACATCGACTCCAGCATCTTGGGCGACCACTCTGTCTCCCGCCAACTGACCAAAGACACCGTCGCCCAGTGGGTCAGCAACCACCCCGGCACCACCGTGGAGTACCTGGACCTGGCCGTGGACACGCCCAGCCACCTGTCTGCCGACTCCCTGGGCTTTCGTGCCCCTGCCGGTGCTGAGCTAACGGATGTGCAGAAGCGCGAAAACGTCATCTCTGAGGCACTGGTGACCCAGTTCCTGGCCGCCGATGTGATCGTGGTCGGCGCCCCGCTGTACAACTTCAGCATCCCCAGCCAGCTCAAGGCTTGGGTTGACCGCATTGCCCAAGTCGGCCGCACCTTCAAGTACACCGAAACCGGCCCCCAAGGTCTGGCCGGTGGCAAAACCGTGATCGTGGCCTCCACCCGCGGCGGCGTGTACTCCACCAACGACTGGGGCCGTGCCGCTGAACACCAAGAGAGCTACCTGCAAACCGTGTTCGGTTTTCTGGGCATCACCGATGTGCGCTTTGTGCGCGCTGAAGGCGTGGCCATGGGCGACGCGAAGAAGGCTGAAGCGTTGGGCGAAGCCGCCAACAGCATCGTCAAGCTGGCGGCCTAAACGGCAGATTGAGCGGCGCTGGTCTACATCAACCAGCGCTGCCCAAAACGACAAAGCCCGGCTGTGCCGGGCTTTGTCGTTTATCGATCATCGATATACAATCAGCTGCATGATCCAGTCTTTCAAGTGTTCTGACACGGAAGCGTTATTTGTCACAGGAAAGTGCAGGCGCTGGGCCGGTATCAAATCAGTGGCCGAGCGCAAATTGCAACAACTTGACAGCGCGGTGACCTTAGCCTTTTTGAAATCGCCACCGGGTAACCAACTGGAGGCTCTTACTGGAGATCGCATCGGTCAGCACAGCATACGCATCAACAAACAATGGCGTGTGTGCTTTGAGTGGACCAACGATGGACCGGCAAACGTTGAGATAGTGGATTACCACTGATTAGGAGAATTGTTATGAAAAATGGCATGCGTCCCATCCACCCCGGCGAAATTTTGCGGGAAGACTATCTGGCTCCCCTCGGTATGACGCCCAATGCCTTGTCAAAGGCGCTGCACGTCACCGCAGCGCGCATCAATGAGATAGTGAAGGAAGAACGCGGCGTCACCTTAGATACGGCCTTGCGCTTGGCACGGTACTTTGGCGGCGATGCGCAGTCGTGGCTCAACCTGCAACTGGCTTACGATTTGAAGATGGCTCAACAGTCACTCGTTAAAACCATCAATGCGGAGGTTGAACCACTCTCCGCGCATGACGTGCGGTTTGCATTGGTGGCCTAAATTGACGAGTGCAGGCTAGTATCTGCGACGACTACAAAAATTACGTCAAGCAGAAATCATGGGAACATTCAAACACCACAGTGGATTTCCAAAAGGAAAGCCAGCTCGGTCGTACTTATTCCCCCGCGACTGTGTCCGCAATGTGCAGGCACCATGGTGAGGCTCAGCCGAAAGTTCTCAGCGCCCCCGACAACACCAATATTCAGCAGTGGGAAAAAGTCGAGCTGCCAGTAGCACGTGGATTTCTACTCCAGTCTGTCCATGACAGAACTCAAGTCAGGGCCAGGACAGGCTACCCAAAAACCTTGAGGCGAGGCCAAAGAGTTTGTTGTCGCCTTTGCTGCCCAAGCTGCAAAACCTGCCAGGTAGCTATGCGCTACCCCTCCAACACCCCCAACGCCTCTCGCGCCCAGGCAATGCTCCCCTCCTCAAACATGATCCCCTTCTTCAGGATCAGATGCTGCAGCCGCTTCGCCCGCGGCATCGCATCGCCCCGCGCAAAGTCGCGCGCTTCGATGGCGCGGTAATGCGCTAACCGCTCGGTGTGCTGGGCAATGCGGGCGCGGAGTTCATCACTCAAGTCCACTTCATTCAAAGCGGCATCGGCGCGGATTTTGACGGTGAACTCATCCCGCAAATCCATGGGCGCAGCAGGCTCGCGGGTCCACCGCACCAGTTCGGCCCGGCCGTCCGGCAGCACCTTGTACTCCCGCTTGCGGGTGGCGCCGGCGTCGGGCGCGCTGTCAGAGACGATCCAGCCCTTCTCTTCCATGCGGGCCAGTTCGCGGTAAATCTGCTGGTGCGTGGCGTGCCAGAAGTAGCCGATGGACTTGTCAAA
>DAINNP010000323.1:0-2346 GCA_036735785.1 Rhodoferax sp.
AGCGTGGTCAGGCCCATGGCGGGCTGGCGGCGCCGGTTGATGCCGCACAACCAGGAATTTTGGGCGCCGATGATGCGGTCCAGCGCCACCGTGGTGTCCCAGGTCTCAGGGGTGCCAAAGTAATCACGCACCAGACTGGTGACCGTCGTTTGCGCCGCCTCCCGGCCCATGCCACCAGCGCTTACACCATCCGCAATTGCCACAATGGAGCCGTGATCCTCTTGCCCTGGAGTCGGCAGCATGGCCGCACAAAAGTCTTCATTGAGCGTCTTGCGCCCGGCTTGCGATGCAAACCCAATATCGAGATCAAATGCCATGCACCAAGATAAGCAATTTCAGTGCCTGCACCACACTCCTCGCACCAAAGTCGTGCGGGTTAACCCTTAACCCCATCGTGCCCCAACAGCATCTGCATGCTGCGCTCGTAGTGGTTGGATAGCTGCTCAAACAGGCCCAACAAGGTCTCGCTGTCAGCGGCCAGCGCTTGCAAGCGGCCCGCCCGCTGGCTGCCCGCCAGACGCTGGGCGTCTTGCGCAGCGGCCACCATTTGCAACCAGGCCACGCCCGCCGCTGCCAGTGCGCCGTGGATGTCGGGGGTACTTAGCGGTATGCCATTCAGATAGGTCAGCGCCTCTTCAAACTCGCGCTGGGCCGCGCGCATGCTGGCTTGGGCCAGATCCACCACGGCCCCCTCGCCGGCAAGGGCCAGCAAGGCGTACTTGCCAAAGCGCTGGGAGAGCATGCGCTGGCGCCCGGCCAGGTTGAGCACATGCAAGGGGGCCGCTGCACCCGAGCTCTCCAAGCTGGTGGTAAGACGCTCCGCCCCCAGCAGCAAGGCTTCAGCCTGCTGTTCAACCACGGGGGTACTGCCTTGGGCCAGCGCCGTCTTGAGCTGTTCCCAGGTTTGTGCCACCTGCTCCAGCAAGTCGCCATAGGTGGGTTGCGACAAGTTTTTGCGCAGCAGGATGAAGTTGCCATCCACCCACTGCACAGATGCTTGCAATAACGCAGCGTGCTCTGCCCCTTGCACCCCCATAGCCTGTAAAAGATGCAGTTTGACCAAGCGCTGCGACAACATGCGCAGCTGACCCGAACGATTCACCGCCTCGGCAAAGTGCGCCGACTGGATGATGTGCTGCGACAGCTGGCCCATGCGCTGGTTGGAGCTCATGGCTGCCGTACGCAAGGTGCGAAAGGCATCGTCGTCAGACAGGCTTTGCGCCCGCATCAGGATGCCCTTGGCCCGATCCACCGCTTTGCGCTCTTCAAAACGGGTGGCCATGTCTTCATAAGCCTGGCGTTGTTGCTCTGCTTTGTGAAAGCGGGCCTGCGCCAAGTGCACGAGGGCACGCAAGCGGTGGGCGCCATAGCCGTTAACCACGTACACATGCACACCACTGTCGGTGGCCTGCCGGATGTGGTCTGCATCCGTGTCGTGGGTAAAGACGATCAAAGGGCAAGGGGCGGTTTGCGCCAACACCTGCAAGGACTGAAACCACGCGGCGCTCGGCAGGGGCAGGTCACAAATCACCACATCTGGTGCATGCCGCACCACGGTTTGCACCAATTTGTTGCACGCATCCACCGTGGCACAGACCGTAATGCCCGCAGCCACCACATCAGTGGCCAGTGCGGGTGCCGTCATTGGGCGAGAAGAACACAGCAGTGCGGAGGTCATAAACATCAGGAATAGCTAGGAAGAACAAGGCTTGCAAGCCGCCCGCAAGTATGCGATTCGCGCCCCAAAGGGGGTTGGGGCGTGCTGGCACCGATAGGTACCAATCATATGGCACAGCTTTTGCATTAGCTCTGTCGGACGCAACGACGCGCCCACCCGAGATCACAGTCACTACGCCCTGCGCACAACGGTGTTTCGCAGAGCAAGGATTGCCTAAGTCCAGTACTTACTGGCGCGCTTTTCCAGAAGGCGCTGATTTCTTACACCCCCTGTTTTCTTGGCATGTGGCCGCGCCACATCCGTGTTTGTCTCGTTCTTTGGAGTCGCCTGTATGAAAAAAATGAAATTGGTAATGATCGGTAACGGCATGGCCGGCGTGCGCACCATTGAGGAATTGCTCAAGGTAGCACCGGACCTGTACGACATCACCGTCTTTGGCGCAGAACCTCATCCCAACTACAACCGCATCCTTTTATCACCCGTGCTGGCCGGGGAGCAAACGCTTGAAGAAATCGTGCTCAACCCGTTTGAGTGGTACACCGAGAACGGCATCACCCTGCATGCCGGCAAAAAAGTGGTGGAAGTGGACCGCGTCAAACGCATCGTCAAAGCGTCTGACGGCACCGAGGCCGAATACGACCGCCTGCTGATCTGCACCGGCTCCAACC
>DAINNP010000324.1:0-2332 GCA_036735785.1 Rhodoferax sp.
TTACTTCGCGTCAATGAGCGCCTGGATGTTGAGCAGGGTCAGCTCGTTGTCATCCGGCTTGCCCAGGGTGCGGCCGCTGGAGTAGGGGAAGTTGTTGTCGTTCACCACCACGATGTGCTTGGCGTCCACCACGGTCAGGCCTTCAGGTCCGAGGTGGGGCAGCACAAAGGTTTCCTCGTTCGGTCCGCGCTTGGCTACGCGCTGGGGGTTGGCGATTTTGGTGAGGTCAATAAAGGCCACTTTCTTCACAAAACCATCGGCATCGGTCTGGGCAAAATCGATCTTGTAGACGCGCTTGAACTTGGCAGGGCGGGTGAAGCAGTCGGTGCGGGGCTCGTCCTTGCACACGTTGCCGGAGCCTTCTGTCATGTCGTCGCGTTCGATGACCAGCCCCGTCGTGGCGCTCAGCATCTGGAAGTCGGCAGCCACATTGCCCGCTTCTTCAAACGCGTATTTCCATTGGCGGGTGCTGTAGGTTTTGCTGGCGGCATCCAGTTCCAGAATGCGGGTGTAGGGCTTGCCGTTGCGGCTTTCTTGGGCCTTGGCGGCTGCGTCCCACAAGGGCCACTCAAACATGGGGTACAGGGTTTTGCCGTCCAGCGACTTGGCCATGGGCTCAAAGCCACCGCTGCGGCGTGCTTCAAAGCTCGCGTCGCCGGGGTAGTTGGGCAGGCGGCCGTTCATGTAGTGGTCGGGGCTGCGGTAGGCCTTTCCGCCCACCAAGGTCTCCACCACGCCCAGCACCTTGCCTTGGGGGGTCACGCGCAGCACATAGGGGCCGAATTCGTCGCCGATCCACCACTCATCGCCCACGACCTGGATGGACTCGGGGTCGAAATCGATGCCGGTCAAAAAGCGCTCAGCGGTGGCTTCGTTCTGGATGGCGAAGGGCACTTTGCGGTCGGGGTCGTGCAGGAAGGTGGTTTTGAGGCGGGTGACTTCGCCCTTGGCCCAATCGGCTTTGACGTTGTGCACCATCAGCAGTGCGTCTTGCGAGTTGAGTTTGCTGCCGAAGCCGTTGTCGGTCAGGGCCAGAAACTCGGCGTTGCCCAAAGAAACGATGCCCGAGAAGCCTTGCACTGATTGGCCCTTGATAGGCAGGGTACCGCCGGATTTGCGGGGGTACTTGGCATCACCCACGAAAGTAACGCCTTCAATGCTGTTCAGCACTTCGGTGCGCTGGCGGTTGGCGGCGTTGAACTTGCCAGCGGTCTCAAAGAAGGGGCCTGCAGCTTTGGGGGCCTCCACCGTGGTGAAGGTAGACAAGGCAGCGTGGCCGGCCAACACGGCGGTCACTTCAGTTTGCGCAGAGGCGCTTATGGCAGACGCTGCCAAGGCGAGTGCCGCAGCGAGACGGGTGGGGGAAAAAGCGATCATGGTGGTCAAGACTCCCTGTTGAAGAAGGCGCCGAGACTAAGCCGCTCATATGAAGAAGCTGTGACGCTTCGGCAGGGCTTGCCACCCGTGCCCTGTGGGTAACCGGCCTTCGCGATAAACTGGCCGGCCCGCCTCGCGCAGCCCCGAATAGCCATGTTGTTTTTGATTTCTCCTGCCAAGTCCCTGGACTACGACACCCCCCTGAACGGCCAGCCACACACCGCGCCGATGTTCGTGAAGCAGTCGGCGGAGCTCATTGGCCTGCTGCGCGCGTACTCGCCGCAACAAATTGCCGAGCTGATGGATCTGAGCGACAAGCTCTCCACCCTCAACGTGGCGCGCTATGAAGCCTGGTCGCCCAAAGCCACCCAGAAGAACGCCCGCCAAGCCGTGCTGGCATTCAACGGCGATGTGTACGACGGGCTAGACGCCAAGACCCTAGGCGCTGAGGATCTGGCATGGGCGCAAGACCATTTGTGTATCTTGAGTGGCCTCTACGGCGTGTTGCGCCCGCTGGACCTGATGCAGCCTTACCGGCTCGAGATGGGCACTGGCCTCAAGGGCCCTCACGGCAACAACCTCTACCACTACTGGGGCAGCCAGCTCTCGGATTACCTGAACACCCGCCTGAAAGCCGACACCACCCCGGTGGTGGTGAACTTGGCGTCGAACGAGTACTTCAAGTCGGTGGACCTCAAAGCCCTGAAGGGCCGGGTGGTGGAGTGCGTGTTCCAGGAATACAAAGACGGCAAATACAAAATCATCAGCTTCTTTGCCAAAAAAGCGCGGGGTCTGATGGCCCGCTACGCGATTGAACACCGCCTGAGCACGCCTGAGCAGCTCAAGGGGTTTGATGTGGAGGGCTATGCATTTGCCGCCGAGGAGTCCACGCAGGAGCGGTTGGTTTTCAGAAGAAAACAGGGCTGAGCGCCCGTTGATATTGCGCGAGGAGCTA
>DAINNP010000325.1:0-2308 GCA_036735785.1 Rhodoferax sp.
CGGCCGTCTTTCGGCCGGCGGCTGGGTTGCACATAGGCAGCCTTCCAAGGCTCAGGGCCAATGGCGCGCAAGAAGGTGGCCGTGTGTGAGGTGCCGGCACCGACTTCCATGTCATAGGGCTGCAAGAGCGCGCAACCCTGGCGATCCCAGTAGTCCTGGAGGCGAAGAATAATTTGCTGAAAAGTGAGCATGGTGTGAGAGCTATCTCCGGCAAGAGCCGGTGCAAGGCAGGCGGTCAAGTAAACCACGCATTTTACGGGGTGACCGCAGGAGCGAGGGTGGTATCAGGAAGGGGGATGGGAGTCGCGTTGCCGCCACAAGACGGCTAATACAGCCAGCGCTATCAGCCACAGGGGCCAAAGGCCGTATCGAGAGGCCCACCACGCAAATGGGGTGATGCCGCTTCGGCCCTGGACCTCGCCTCGCAGCACACCGCGGGTCTGGGGCGGCAGCAGGTCTTGGACAACGCCCTCGTGGCTCAATATGGCGGTCGCGCCGGTATTGGTGGCCCGCACGAACGGGCGCTGAAACTCGAGAGCGCGGGTGCGTGAAATGTGGAGGTGCTGATCCAGCGCCACGCTGCGATTGAACCAGCCGAGGTTACTTACGTTGGCAAACAATGTGGGGGCAAGCGCGGCATCGGTAAACCGGGTCGCCAGCTCTTCGCCATACAAGTCTTCGTAGCAAATATTCGGGGCGACCCGTTCGCCTTTCACGGCCAGAGAGGGCTGCCCGAGCGGGCCACGGTTGAAATCACCGAGCGGAATATTCATCAGCCGGGTAAACCACTTGAACAGCGGCGGAATGAACTCGCCGAAAGGGACCAAATGGTGTTTGTCGTATTGCCAGCCGGTTTGACCGGCGGCGAGAGCGACCACCGAGTTGGTGTAGCCCGCCTGATAGCTCCCTAGCGGTATACCGACTAGTGCTGCTTGCGGCGAGGTCTCGAACCTGCTGCTTAAGCTGGCCCAGTAACCCTCGGGGAGCTGTTGGGGCAAAAGTGGAATAGCGGTCTCTGGTGCGACGACCAAATCGCCCTCGGCTTGCAGCAAGGCGTCGCGGTACCACTGCAACGCGAGGGGTACGCCGCTGCCGGTTTCGAATTTTTCGTCCTGGGGAATATTCCCTTGCAAGAGGGTGACCTGCAGGCTGCTGGTCGGCGTAGTCCACTGGTTGGCGCCTGCAGGCAGCAGCGTGGGCGCTAGCAACAGCACGCTGACCCACACCACCGGTGCGATCTGACGACGCGCCACGGAGACGGCCAGCGAAGCAGCCCAAGCGGCCGCCAAGGCGCTGACGCCGTAGCTTCCAATCCAAGGCAAGAAGAAGGCCAGCGGGCCGTCGATATGCGCGTACCCGATAGCGCCCCAGCCAAAGCCCGTGAGCCAGGTGCCGCGCGCCATTTCGGCCATGAGCCAAAGGGCCGCAAAACCCACAATAGCGCCCCAGTGAGTGCCCAGCGCCCACCGGCGCCAAGCCCAGACTGCACCTGCGTAGTAAGCGGCTAAAGCGCCTGCCAGCGCAACCACCGCGACAGCGGCCAGCAGCGATGGCAAGCCACCATAGGTGTGCATCGCCACATACAACCACCAGAACGTGGTGCTCAGCCATACGGTAGCGAACCACCATGCGTAGTAGGCAGCCGCTTTCGGACTTCGCGCCTGTGTCCCTGCGACAACTAGCAGCGCAAGAGCAACAGGCTGCATCCACCAAAAGAGCTGCCCCTTGGAGAAAAAAGCATCAAAAGGCCAGCTAGCGCTGATAGATTGTGCGATTGCCGCTATACAAAGGATAGCAAACATGACCCAAGGAGGCGCAGGCAGTCGGTCCTGACCGCGGCGTACAACCGTCATCAGTCAGTGATGCCTGGTGCTGGAGTATGTGAAACCTTGAACCACTTCACCGCCCCACCTTTGGTGTGCAGCACCGTAAAGTCGAGTCCACACAAACTGTAACGCTCTCCGCGTTTGGGCACATGGCCCATTTCATGGGCAATCAGGCCGCCAATCGTGTCAAAGTCGTCCTCAGGGTCTTCGCCCCGCATGGTGAGGGAAAACGCCTCGTTGATGCGTTCGAGCGTGGTGTCACCACTTACCCGGTAAGTCTGGTCGGCCAGCGCAAAGATGTCGCCCTCGTCTTCGGCAATGTCGAATTCGTCTTCAATTTCCCCGACGATTTGTTCCAGCACGTCTTCAATCGTGATGAGTCCAGCGACACGGCCGAACTCATCGATCACGATGGCCAAGTGGTTGCGGTTGCCCCTGAAGTCGCGCAAGAGGTCATTCAACCCTTTGGACTCTGGAACGAA
>DAINNP010000326.1:0-2267 GCA_036735785.1 Rhodoferax sp.
CAGCCGCTTTCGGCTTGGTGCTGACGACCAATGCTGTCACGATTGCATGGTCCTTCGCCGCGCTGGCGGTGGCCTTGGTCTACCCCTATGCCAAGCGCTATGTCTCGATGCCGCAGGCGGTGTTGGGCGTGGCGTTCAGCTTTGGCATACCCATGGCCTATGCAGCCGTGAGGGGCGACATTCCGTGGCAGGCGTGGGCGCTGTTGGTGGGGAACCTGTTTTGGGTGTTGGCCTATGACACCGAGTACGCCATGGTCGACCGGGACGACGACCTGCGCATCGGCATGAAAACGTCCGCCATCACCTTGGGGCGCTGGGATGTGCCCGCTGTCATGGCGTCTTATGTGGCCTATCTGGCCCTCTGGTCGTGGCTGGTGCTGCCCGCGGTTGAGGCTGCTTGGGGGTGGTGGCTGGGGGTTGCCGGAGCCGCGGTGCAAGTGGTCTGGCATGGCACGCTGATCCGTGACCGATCGCGGGAGGGGTGCTTCAAAGCATTCCGCGTGAACCACTGGGTGGGTTTTTCGGTGTTTGTGGGCGTTCTGCTCAGCGTCGGGCTATAAAAAAAGGCCCGGTCAGTGATGCCGCCGGGCCTTTGGTACTGCGATGCCGGGTGGCTTACTTGGCGCTCAGGCACTCGCTCATGAACTTCTTGCGGTCATCGCCCTTGAGGTCTTTGGTCTTGGCGTCCATATTACAGGTCTTCATTTTGTTTTGCTGGGCGGTTTTGCCGCCTTCAGCTGTGGCGGGCTTGGCGCTCAGGCAGTCCTTCATGAAGGCTTTGCGATCATCGCCTTTGAGGTCTTTGGTCTTGGCATCGGCATTGCAGGTCTTCATCTTGCCTTGTTGGGCTGTCGGAGCCTTTTCGTCTGCAGCATGCGCGCCGCCCACGGCCAAAGCCAAACCCAAAGCGATATAAGAAATCAGTTGCTTCATGTGGTGTCCCGTAAAAAAGGCAGCGCGGCTGCCGTTGCAGAAATCCCTCAATGGGAGCCCTCAGCATACAGCCTGCCCATGACCAGTGGGTCGGACAAAGTCACAGAAATCACAATTTTTCCGGGCCCGTAAAATCGGCGCATGCTTACTGTCAAACACGAACTACTGCAGGCGCTGGCCGCCTGCCTAGAAAAACTCTCTCCCGGAGCCGGCCCCAAGGCCGCTTTCGAGTCGCCCAAGGTGGCGGCCCATGGCGATTTCGCCACTACGGCGGCTATGCAGTTGGCCAAGCCGCTCAAGATGAACCCGCGCCAGCTCGCCGAAACCCTGCGCGCGGAGCTGCTGGCCACGTCGGTGTACCAGCAGTGGGTGCAAGACGTTGAAATTGCCGGCCCCGGCTTTATCAACATTCGCCTGAAGCCCGCTGCCAAGCAGGAGGTGGTGCGCGAAGTGCTGGGCCAAGGCTTGCGCTTTGGCTACCAGGCGGACAGCGGCAAGCCGGTGTTGGTGGAGTTTGTGTCGGCCAACCCGACCGGTCCGCTGCACGTGGGCCACGGCCGCCAGGCGGCGCTGGGCGATGCCATCTGCAACCTGTTTGCCACCCAAGGCTACAAGGTCCACCGCGAGTTTTATTACAACGACGCCGGCGTGCAAATCGAAACGCTCACCAAGAGCACCCAACTGCGCGCCAAGGGCTTCAAGCCGGGCGACACCTGCTGGCCCACCGACCCCGACAACCCGGAGAGCAAGGCCTTTTACAACGGCGATTACATCCAGGAAATTGCCAACGATTTTCTGGCCTGTGCGACCGTCAAGGCTGACGACCGTGAGTTCACCGCCAATGGCGATGTAGAGGATTACGACAACATCCGCCAGTTTGCGGTGGCCTACTTGCGCAACGAGCAGGACAAAGACTTGCAGGCCTTCAACCTGCACTTTGACCAGTACTACCTGGAGTCCAGCCTGTATACGAGCGGCCGTGTCGAAGCGGCAGTGAATAAGCTGGTATCCAACGGCAAAACTTATGAGCAGGACGGCGCGCTGTGGCTCAAGAGCACCGACTACGGTGACGACAAAGACCGCGTCATGCGCAAGAAGGATGGCACCTACACCTACTTCGTGCCCGATGTGGCGTACCACATTGCCAAGTGGGAGCGTGGCTTCAGCAAAGTGGTGAACATCCAGGGCACCGACCACCACGGCACGATTGCCCGGGTGCGCGCCGGGCTGCAAGCGGCCGATGTGGGCATTCCCCAAGGCTACCCCGACTACGTGTTGCACACCATGGTGCGCGTGGTCAAGGGCGGTGAAGAGGTCAAGATCAGCAAGCGCGC
>DAINNP010000327.1:0-2266 GCA_036735785.1 Rhodoferax sp.
CTGGGCCAGCGCATCCTGCAACTGGAAACTGAGGCCTATGAAATTGCCGGCCAGCCTTTCAACCTGAGCAGCCCCAAGCAGCTGGGCGAAATTTTCTTCGACAAGCTGGGCATGCCGGTGGTGAAGAAAACCGCCACCGGCGCACGCAGCACCGATGAGGAAGTGCTGGAGAAACTGGCAGAAGACTATCCGCTGCCGGCCAAGCTGCTGGAGCACCGCAGTCTTGCCAAGCTCAAGGGCACCTACACCGACAAGCTGGCGCAGCTGGCCTTGCCCCGCACCGGCCGTGTGCACACGCACTACGCGCAAGCCGTGGCGGTGACCGGGCGCTTGAGCAGCAACGACCCCAACCTGCAAAACATTCCGATCCGCACCGCGGAAGGCCGCCGAGTGCGTGAAGCCTTTGTGGCACCTGCAGGCAGCGTGATTGCCAGTGCCGATTACAGCCAGATTGAGCTGCGCATCATGGCGCACATCAGCGGTGATGAGGCACTCTTGGGCGCCTTTCATCAGGGGCTGGACGTGCACCGCGCCACGGCGGCTGAAGTGTTTGGCGTGCCGGTGGATCAGGTGAGCAGCGAGCAGCGCCGCTACGCCAAGGTCATCAACTTCGGGTTGATTTATGGCATGAGCGCCTTCGGGTTGGCGCGCAACTTGGGTATCGACAACACAGCGGCCAAAAACTACATCCAACGCTACTTTGAGCGCTACCCCGGCGTGAAAACCTACATGGAATCCACCCGCGAGCTGGCCAAGCGCCAAGGCTATGTGGAAACCGTATTCGGCCGCCGGCTGCAGCTTGCAGGCATCAAAAACGCAAAGGGTGCCCAATTGGCGGGGCTGGAGCGAGCGGCCATCAATGCGCCGATGCAGGGCACCGCGGCAGATTTGATCAAGTTGAGCATGGTCAAAGTGCAGCAGGTGCTGGATGCGCAAAATAAGTCCACCAAGATGATCATGCAGGTGCATGATGAATTGGTATTCGAGGTGCCCGAAGCAGAGGTGGAATGGGTTCGCACCGAAATCCCCGCGCTGATGGCCGGGGTGGCTGCACTCAAAGTGCCTTTGTTGGCGGAAGTAGGGGTTGGTCCCAATTGGGACAAGGCGCATTAATGCCGAGGATACTGACAACGGGTATTTACTAATTTATTGTTGCAAATGTTAAATTTGCCGCGATAATTGAATTGTTTAATAAAACGGGGCGTCGTATGGGACTCAGTGGAATGAAGATTGCAACCAAGTTGTGGTCATTTATCGTGTTGATCATTGTGGCCATTTGCATGGTGGCGGTGATCGGCTTGATGCGCAGCAACTCCATCTTGAGTGACGGGCGGCAAAAGCAAGCGCTCGCTCAGGATTTGGTGCAACTTGCCACTGAGTGGAATGGGCTCACCAGCACCAATTCCGCGCGCAACACCGCCATTTTGATCAGCAGCGGCACGGCGGTCGCTGACACGTTCAAGGACGTGGTGACATCGACATCGGCCGAAATCACCGAGCTGCAGAAAAAAATTGAAAGCATGGCCCAAACCGACGAGGACAAGGCCCAGCTCAAAAAAGTAGCGGATGCCCGCAAGTTGGTTCTTTCCAGTCGCGAAAAGGCACGTGACCTTAAAAAAGCCGGTCAGGACGCAGAAGCGCTACAGGTCATGACCGGCGAATACGAGCCGGCGCTGAAGGTGTACCTTGCCGAACAACGCCGCTTTGTCGAGCTGCAAAAGCAGGAAATGGCCACTCTCCAAGCCGAAATCGTGGCCAAGCGGGCTACGAACACCACCGGCATTTTGGTTAGCTTGGCTGTGATTGTTGCGATCATTTTTGCGGGCACCACGTGGCTGGTTCGCTCGATTCGCGAACCCCTGACCATGGCCAACGAGTTGGCGGCCCGTATTGCGCAGGGTGACCTGACGCACTCGGTCCATTCCGAGCGGACCGATGAATTCGGCCAGTTGCTGCACTCGCTGGAAGCCATGAATGTTTCCCTCGGCCGGATGGTGTCCGAGATTCGCGGTGGTACCGATAGCATCGCGATTGCGAGTGCCGAAATCGCCACTGGCAACAACGATTTGGCCCAGCGCACCGAGCACACCTCCAGTAACTTGCAGGCTACGGCCTCCAGCATGGACGGTTTGACCCAAATCGTGCAGCAGAGCACCGACAACGCCCGCCAGGCCAGTGCTCTGGCAGCCAGCGCATCCACCGTGGCGCAGCGCGGCAGCGAAGTGGTGACCCAAGTGGTCAGCACCATGCAGGAAATTGACGCCAG
>DAINNP010000328.1:0-2261 GCA_036735785.1 Rhodoferax sp.
GACAAAGTGAACGTCAACGGCGGCGCCTGCGCGCTGGGCCACCCGATCGGCGCGTCTGGCGCGCGCATCATGGTGACGCTGATTCACGCGTTGAAGGCCCGGGGTCTCAAAAAGGGCGTAGCCACCCTGTGCATCGGTGGCGGTGAGGCGACTGCGGTCGCCCTGGAGCTGCTGTAAACCGGGCGGGCTGCGGACCCAGCTTCTGAAATACTAGCGACCTTCACTATTTTCAGGATATCCATGCAGCCCACCCCCGAGATCGCCAGCTTCTGGCGCGAATTCGCAGTCCAGGAAGCCGCGTTCTTTCAACTCCCGCCGGCCGAGCGTGTGGAGCAGATCAACGCACTCGCCAGCCAATACCTGCACGGTGTGACGCTGGAGGTGCTGGGCGCCCCCGATGCCACCCGGCTGGAGTTGGTGCTGACCGCCCATGGGCACATTGAGTTTTTCCCCTTGTTGTCCCAGGTGGCGGGTGCTGCGCCGGCGTTGGCACAATTCGGGGTGACTGCCTTCAGGGCACGCAGCCCGGAAGCCGATTTTTCGATCCAGATGGACGGGCTGGAGCTCTCGACCTCAGAGGTAATGGTCGCCCTGGAGCAAGACGACGGCCGTGTGGCCCTGGAGCTCCACTTCAAGCCAGAGGTGCCCGAGGCCCTGGCGGAGCAGGCCCGGCACATGGCCTTCATCATGCTCGACCATGTGTTGGGTGAGTACGATTTTGCGGTCAAGGTCGGGGCCATCGACTTTGTGACCCCGGCGCCTGACGCCCCGGTTTCCTGGACGCCCTTGAGCGCGCTCGCACAGGTGTTCGACACCTATTGGGTGGAGACCTTGGGCCGCACCGGCATTTTCCCGACCGGCGAGGCGCATTGGGAGGGCATGGAGCTCCAGTTCAATTGCGCGGTCGATGATTCCGGCAATGAGATCGAGCTCGACGACTTTGCCTGGGGCGACGACGACACTGTCACCGAGGATGCCTCTGACGCGCAAGAAGCCGGCTTTGTGGCGGTGAACCTGAGTGCAGATGCCGTTGCCATGCGCGCCGACCTGGCCACCGCATGGACCCTGGACTTGCCAGCGGCGGACGAGAGCGCCCAAACTCGGGCCCAAGCCCTGCAAGACCAGGCAGGCATGCTGCTGCAGCAAATGCACCAAGGCCTGATGGTGCTGACCCTGAGCAAAGAAGGCCGCCGGCAAGCGCTCTACTACGTGGTCGACGAGGCCTTGGCGCGCCAGACGCTGGCCCCCCTGTTGGCGCGACCCGAAGCCGCAGACGCTGAGATCAAGGTCAGCTTCGACCCCGCGTGGTCGGGCTATTTTGAATACGCGGGCTATCTGGCCTGAACACGGGGCACCACCACCATGAAGACCATTTTGATTGTGGGCGCCTCACGCGGCATTGGCCTGGAGCTGGTGCGCCAGTACCTGGAGGCGGGCGAGCGCGTCATTGCCACCGCGCGCGATGCGGCGGGGCTGGAGCGGCTGCGCGACCTGGGTGCCCAGGCCATGAAACTGGATGTGACCAACCCGGCCAGCGTCAGCGGCCTGAGCTGGCAGCTGGATGGTGAAAAGATCGACCGGGCCTATTACGTGGCGGGTGTTTTCAGTGCGGACGACGCCAAGTCGCCCCCCACGCAGCAGGCGTTTGACGCGATGATGCACGCCAATGTGCTGGGCGCCATGCAGGCCTTGCCGCAGGTGGCACCCTGGGTCGAGGAGGCGCGGGGCCAGTTTGTGTTCATCACCAGCGACTTCGGGCAAATCGGCGGCGTCGAGAGCAGCCGCGCCTGGGTGTACCACGTGAGCAAGGCCGCATTGAACATGGCCGTAGTGGCAGCGCAGCCCGACTACCCGAATGCGCAGTTTCTGCTGATCCACCCCGGCTGGGTGCGCACCGATATGGGCACGCCCGATGCCCCCTTGCTGCCCGAAGAGAGTGTGGCCGCCATTCGCGCAACCGTGGCCGCGCGCATCACCCGAAGCACCGGATTTTCCAGCCGCGACGTGCCCTACCTGCGCTGGGATGGAACCCCGTTTTCCAGCTGGTAAATCCAACACCAACACAACGACCCGAGAGACATCCCCATGCTGCTGACCCAAGACCAGGAAATGATCCGTGACGCCGTGCGCGACTTTGCCCAAGCCGAGCTCTGGCCGAACGCTGCGAAGTGGGACAAGGAACACACCTTCCCCAAAGCGGCGCACCAAGGCTTGGCCGCGCTGGGCGCCTACGGCATTTGCGTGCCTGAAGAGCTGGGCGG
>DAINNP010000329.1:0-2255 GCA_036735785.1 Rhodoferax sp.
GGCAAAACGCCTCGTTGACATACAGCACCCGGCCTGCCATGTCCCACGCCCGCAGACCGATGGTGACCGAGTTCTCCATGGCGGTGCGCAGGGCCACCTCGGCCTGCAAACGCGCCTGCACTTGCTGGCGCTTCTGGATATCGCGCCGCAGGGCCCACAGGCTCACCAGCATGCCGCCCAAAAACACCATGGCCACCAACAAAAAGATACGCGGCACGGTGGCGGGTTGCCCCTGGATCGGCGTGACCTCCAGATACACATCGGTGCCCGCAAGATTCATGGCAGCACGGAATGGCTTGAACGAAGAGGGCTCTGCCGGCACCGCTCCCTCGTCAAGTACCAAACGCACTTGGTGAGAGCGGGCAAACCACTCCGGCACCAAGCCATAGACAGCGGTGTCGAGTGACAGAGCAGCCACGTAATTGCCGACAAAATAGCCCCGCTCAAAATACGGCACCGCCAGCCACACCACGGGTAGCAAAGCGCCATCGGCCGCCCGCATTGGGCCGCCATAAGCGGAGCGTCGCAGCCCTCGCGCGGTGTCATTCATGGTGGCAAGCGCCTGTGCATTCAGGGGATGGCGAGACTCATCCACTTGCCACAAACCCGGCGGGGCGTTCAGGGGAGCGCCCACCCAGCCTTGGGCCAACAACACGCCGGGCTCGCGCCACAGCAAGCCCCCTTGCACATCCGCCGACTGGCGCGCAGCGACCCGCAGGTCTTCTTCGAGGCGGCGGAAGTGAAACTGCACACTCTGCTCCAGCCACTGTGCGTCTGCAGCCCTGCGCCGGGTGTCCTCTTCCGATTCAAAGTGCTGGAGGTACAGCACCAACGCAATCACAGAACCCACCACCAGGGCCAGGAAACCCGACAGCCACACCCCGGGCCAGCGGCTACGGCTCCCTGTGCCTGTGCCGCTTTCGCGCAAGGCAGCAAAGTTCAAAGCAGCGGACGGGTTGCGCTCAGGCATGGTGAAGGTGAAATCAAAGGCACTCGCATAATAGCGGCCATGCCCTCGAGCCCCTCCCCCGCGCTGACACGGCGCCACTGTTTGCAGCTGACTGCAGCCATTGGCGCGGCCAATACGGCGCCCAGGGTTTGGGGGGCGCCTTCGATCACGGTACGACTGTCCCATGTCGTGGCGCGGGACACGCCCAAGGGCATGGCGCTGGAACGCTTCCGCGCCCTGACCGAAGAGCGCAGCCAAGGGCGCTTGCGGGTTCAGATTTACCCCCAGGGCCAGCTTTATGGCGACCATGACGAGATGCAGGCCCTGCAGCTCGGTGCGGTCGACATGGTGGCGCCCTCCTTGTCCAAGTTCGGCCCCATCGGCTTCCCGGAGTTCGAGTTGTTCGACCTGCCCTTTTTGTTCGACACCCTGGAGGCCGTGCGCCGCCTCACGCGTGGCAAAGTGGGCAAGACCCTGCTGGACAGCTTGCAGCGACAGCGGCTATCGGGCCTGGGGTTTTTTGACAACGGCTTCAAGCACATGAGTGCGAACCGGCCGTTGCTGGAGCCCCGCGACTTTGTCGGTCTGCGCATGCGGGTGCAGGCCTCCCGGGTGATCGCACAGCAAATGCGCGCTTGGGGCGCATGGCCTGTGACTTTGCCCTTCAGCGAAACCCGACGAGCCTTGGAGACCGGGGTGGTCGACGGCACCGAGAACCCGGTGTCCAACTTCTGGACTCAGGGCATGCAAGCGGTACAGAGCGACTTGAGCCTCACGACCCATGGCTACCTGGGCTACGCGGTCGTCACCCACCAGCGCTTCTGGGAAAACCTCCCGGCAGGCGATCGCCGCATCATGCAAGGCGCGCTCGAAGACGCGCTGGTGTTCGGCAATGAAATTGCAGACGCACAAAACGACAAAGCACTCGCAGCGCTGCACCTGACGGGCGCAGCCCACATCCATAACCCGACCCCTGCGCAAACCCGGCTTCTCAAGAACGCATCAAAGCCGGTGCACGCCGAGCTGGCGGCCCGTATCGGGCAGGACTGGTTGCGCACCGTGCAAAACGCCCTCCCCAAAGGGGCCTAGGGTTACTACTGAAGGGTTTTCCCGAGCTGTTGAACGCCACAGTTACCGGGTCAGACACCACTGGATAACCTTCGCCCCGCAGAGTCGGGTTGCAGCTTCGGCCGCCATGCCCGCGATCTCGTTTTCCCCAAAAACAAAGAAGGCACTCACTTGAAAATCCAAAGTCAAAAAGACTTCTACTCCGGCCTGATGTTCACCATCGTGGGCGGCAGTTTTG
>DAINNP010000330.1:0-2242 GCA_036735785.1 Rhodoferax sp.
AACATGTCAGGCTGCAAGGCCATTTGTTCAGCGCCGAAACCTTCGATCAGTTCGATGCCCAGGGCCCGGAGCTGGTCGCTCATGGGGGGGTAGACGCCGGCATCGCAGCCGGTTACTTTGTGGCCGGCTTCACGCGCCAGCGCGGCCAAGCCACCCATGAAGGTGCCGCAAATGCCCAAGATATGAATATGCATGGCCCGTATTCTACGGTTGGCAATTGGTACCGAAATTTTGGAGTTTTTTGGCTTTTGGCCCAAGCGCAATATGCGCAAGTAGCTATTAAAAAGATAGCAAATGTGCGATGCGTAAGGCTTTGCGATGGCGGGCACAATGGCGCCATGGACGATCTGAAAGAAGAAATAGCGGCCACTGCCGCCCGTATGGTGGTGGAAGAGGGCTTGGAGTACGGTGCAGCCAAGCGCCGTGCGGTGAAGCAATTGGGGGTGCCACCCCGTTCCGGTTTGCCCGACAACGACCAAGTGGAGGCCGCTGTCGAGGAGTACATCTCCATCTTCTGTGCGGATACCCAGCCCAAGGAGTTGCGGGCCCTGCGCGAGCTGGCGGTGCAATGGATGGAGCGGCTGGAGTCGTTCCGGCCGCACCTCGGGGGGGCTGTGTGGCGGGGCACAGCGACCCGTAACAGCGATATTTATCTGCAGTTGTTTTGTGATGATCCAAAATCGGCGGAGATCATGTTGATTGACAAGGGTGTGCGCTTTGAAGTGCGCTCAGTGCCAGGGCTGCAAGGGGAGATGGTCGATGCTCTGAGCATCCATGCCATGTGCCTGCCCTTGGGCGAGCACGTGGGGGTGCATCTCTTGGTCAATGACCTGGATGATGTGCGTGGCGCACTCCAGCCGGATGGGCGTGGTCGCGCCCGGCGTGGCAATATGGCGGCAGTTCAGCGCTTGTTGGAGTCGGATGATGCAAATTCCTGAAAATTCGGTCGCAGTAGCGCCTTCGGCCCAGCGTCGGAGGGTGTTGTGGGGTGCGGTCGCCGGGGTGGCGGCTGTGGCCGGAGCGGGTTTGTCATGGCGCCAGCAAGCAGCGTCGTCCGTGATGGAGCCGGTACCCGGTTTTTGGGCGCAGCAATGGCAGACGCCCCAAGACACGAGCCTGGCAATGCAACAGTTCCAAGGGCGCCCCGTGTTGATCAATTTTTGGGCGACGTGGTGCCCTCCGTGTGTGGAGGAGCTGCCTTTGTTGGACCGTTTCCATACCGAACAAGGTCCCAAAGGTGTGCAGGTGTTGGGGTTGGCGATTGACCGCAAAGAGGCGGTGGTGCCGTTCTTGCAGCGGGTTCCGCTCCAGTTTCCTGTGGCATTGGCGGGCTTGTCGGGGACGGATCTCGGCCGCGCGCTGGGTAATGTGACCGGGGGGCTGCCGTTCTCTGTGTTGGTGGCCTCGGATGGCGCGGTTGCGCAGCGCAAGATGGGTCGAGTCCACGCGGAAGACTTGGTCGCTTGGGCTGCGGTAAAATAGAGTCTCTCACCTAGTGCTTCTGGCCGGGAAGCACTGTCTCAGGCCCTTTCGGGGCGATTTTATTTAGACATTTTTCCAGTCTTTTCCCTTGATTTGGGTGGAGATATGGTTTTTTGGCGGTGTTTTGCTGTAAATTCGCCGTTTTACAAATGTCGGTTGTTGGAGATTCCATGGATTTACGCAAACTCAAAACCTTGATCGATCTGGTGTCTGATTCGAATGTGTCGGAGCTGGAAATTACCGAAGCCGAAGGCAAGGTCCGTATCGTCAAGGGTGGTGGTGCTGTGGTTCAGGGCTACGCGCCCGCACCTGTGTATGCAGCGCCCGTGGCTGCGGCGGCTCCTGCCAGCGCACCTGCTGCAGCGCCAGTGGCTGCCGAACCGGTGGTGGACGCTGGTCACACCGTGAAGTCGCCGATGGTGGGTACTTTCTACCGCTCGTCCGCTCCAGGCGCCAAGCCATTCGTCGAAGTGGGTGATTCGATCAAGGTCGGCGAGACCATCTGCATCATCGAAGCGATGAAGATCCTCAATGAAATCGAGGCAGACAAGTCCGGTACCGTGACCAAGATCTTGAGCGACAACGGCCAGGCAGTGGAATACGGCCAGCCCTTGTTCATCATCGAATAAAACGCAGCACCCATGTTCAAGAAAATTCTGGTCGCCAACCGGGGCGAGATTGCGCTGCGTATCCAGCGCGCCTGCCGCGAGTTGGGTATCAAGGCCGTCATGGTCTATTCCGAGGCGGACCGCGAAGCCAA
>DAINNP010000331.1:0-2237 GCA_036735785.1 Rhodoferax sp.
TGCACAACCAGCTCAATGCACTGGCCGCCATCGCCGCTGCCGAGCATGTGGGCGTATCGCCTGCCGTCGCCGCAGAAGCTCTGGGCCAATTTGTGAACGTCAAGCGCCGCATGGAAGTGCGCGCCACCGCTCCCTTGGCAGGGCAGCCGGACAGCGCACCCGTCACCATTTACGACGACTTTGCGCACCACCCCACCGCCATCCGCACCACGGTCAACGGCCTGCGCCGCCAAGTCGGAACCGGGCGCATTCTGGCCGTGTTCGAGCCGCGCTCCAACACCATGAAGCTCGGCGCCATGAAAAGCCAGCTCCCCTGGAGCCTGGAAGAAGCCGACCTCGCCTTCTGCCACAGCGGCGGTTTGGGCTGGGACGCGGTCGAGGCGCTGGCCCCCATGGGCGCGCGGGCGCAAGTGGGCGACACCATTGACGCTGTGCTCGCCCAAGTAGCCGCCGCCCTGCAACCGGGCGACCACGTGCTGTGCATGAGCAATGGCGGCTTCGGCGGCATCCACGCCAAACTCGCCAGCTTGCTACAAACTTCATAGCTGCTCGCGCAATATCTACATGCGCTAACGGCATATTTGACCCTAAACCCCATGCAAACCGATCCGAACTTTCAACTCCGCCTCCCGGAAGGCGCCCAATTCACCGACCTGAAGCTGCGCCGTTGTGACGCCGAAGCCATCGACATGGACATGGACCTCGTCGAGCGCATCTGCCAACTCAACCAGTGGAACGTGACCAAAGTCCGCGAGAACCCCGGCCCGGTGATCAGCACCATCCTGAGCGTCTGGTACAAAACCCATCTGGCTGCTGGCGGCACGCCGGACGCGGTGATGGAGTCCCTGCGGGCCCCTGCTCCGCTGCAGTAAGGCACAAAAAAGCGGGCTCAGAGGCCCGCTTGGTAATGCAAGCCGGAGCGATCACTCCGGCTTTTTTATGGCTCCATCAGGCAACGCGACGCGCCTTGACGGCGGCAGACAGCACTTCCAGCGACTCCACCGAATCGTCCCAGCCCAGGCAGGCGTCGGTAATGCTCTTGCCGTATTCCAAGGCGGATGCATCGTCCTTGCCGGGGGTGAACTTCTGGGCGCCAGCGTTCAGGTGGCTTTCCACCATCACGCCGAACACGCTGCGCGAACCACCGCTGATCTGGCCGGCAATGTCTTTGGCCACATCGAGCTGCTTTTCGTGCTGCTTGCTGCTGTTGGCGTGGCTGCAATCCACCATCAGGGTCTGGGGCAACTTGGCCTTGGCGAGATCCGCACAAGCAGCGGCCACGTTGGCAGCGTCGTAGTTGGGCGCCTTGCCGCCGCGCAGGATGACGTGGCAGTCCGGGTTGCCGTTGGTTTGCACAATCGCCACTTGGCCGTTTTTGTGCACCGACAAGAAGTGGTGGCCGCCGGCCGCAGCTTGAATAGCGTCGGTTGCGATCTTGATGTTGCCGTCCGTGCCGTTCTTGAAGCCGATGGGCGCAGAGATGCCAGAGGCCAGCTCGCGGTGCACCTGGCTCTCGGTGGTGCGCGCACCGATGGCGCCCCAAGAAATCAAGTCGCCCAGGTACTGGGGGGAAATGACATCCAAGAACTCGCTGCCCGCAGGCACGCCCAAGCGGTTGATCTCGATCAGCAGCTGGCGTGCGATGCGCAGGCCCTCGTCAATGCGGTAGCTCTCATCCAGGTACGGGTCATTGATCAGGCCCTTCCAGCCCACGGTGGTGCGGGGCTTCTCGAAGTAGACGCGCATCACGATTTCCAGCGTGTCTTTGTACTTCTCGCGCTCGACCTTCAGGCGGCGGGCGTAGTCCAGCGCTGCGGCGGGGTCATGGATCGAGCAGGGTCCGATGATGACCAGCAAGCGATCGTCCTTGCCGGCCATGATGTTGTGGATCGTGGCGCGGGTGTCCGAAATCAGGGTTTCGGTCGCGCTGCCGCGAATGGGGAAAAAGCGGATAAGGTGCTCTGGAGGGGGCAACACGGTGATGTCCTTGATGCGTTCGTCGTCGGTTTTACTGGTGCGGTCGGCGGGCTGGGCTTGTCCGTACCACTCACCGGTTGCAGAGGCTTTAGCGTTCATGTCAGGTCTCCAGAGTCCAAGTTACAAATAAAACAGGTTGAAAAAGGCATAAAAAAACCGCCGGGGGTGCCGGCGGTTTTTGGGAAGATTCAGGACGTTTCTTTTGGGTACGTTCAGATCTCTCGACCGCCGGATGCGCGTGAGAACCAAAAGTAGCTAAA
>DAINNP010000332.1:0-2232 GCA_036735785.1 Rhodoferax sp.
AAAAAAGCAGCAGCTCCCGCGAAAAAAGCCGCAGTAGCCAAGAAGCCCGCAGCCCCTGCAAAAAAGGCGGCCAAGGCAGCCGCTCCAGCAGCGCAAACCACACTGAACCCGCAAGCTGCGTGGCCGTTTCCAACTTCCAGCAAGCCTTAATAGCCTGCACCTACAAAAAAGCCCGGAACCTTGAAGGTCCGGGCTTTTTTTTGTTGCAACTCGCCTGTTAAGGGTAGAAAACCAACAAACGGTATCCAGAAACCCGCTCTGTAGGCGATGCCGGTTTCACCGCAAGCGGCAATGACGCCGTGAACTCGGCACCGGGCTCCAACGTGGACGCCATCCAGCCGATATCCCGTGGCGCCAACACCTTGCGAATCATGCTTTGGTCTTGCATGTCGGTGAGCGTGAGCTCCAAAGAGGGAGGCAACACCGGAACCGTACCGGTATTCTTGATGGCCACATTCAAACGGTACACATCCGATCGGAGTTTGGTAAACGAAGAACTGTCGATCACGACCGCTTCAATCGACCGCAAGGGAGCGAGCTGGCAGCCGGCCCACTCACACAGCACCTCCAGCGCAGGAACGGCTTCAGGCTGATAAGCGGCAATGCGGTCCCGCTCTACATACGCGTATTGCATACCGAGGGCGAGCACCAATACACCAGCAATCCCGGCAAGACCCCACTTGACCAAGGTCCGGTCCCAAAACACCAGCCCATCGCCCTTGGGCATAAATGAAAGCTTTGGCTCGCCAACTGCTGGAGACGGAGTTGCTTGCGTATAGCGGGGCGCGGGCGAACCAAGGGCGTCTAGATCGCTCTTGTTATCAGACTCTAGAGGTGGCGTATCCGGCTCTGCCCCACCGGCGAGAGCGCCAGGGCTCTGGGCAAGGAAATCATCCAGCGCAGGATCGTTGTCAACCGGTTGTGCGGGCGCCGAAGACCACGGCTCAGGAGGCGGAGTCTCTGCGTCCAGCGGCTCAACAGCTACCTTTTCGGGTGGCGCAGCATCGTCAGACTCGAATCGCAAAGAGGCGGCCCAGTCCGGGTCGGGACTGGTAGGTGCAGCCGCTTCACGGGGCTCAGGCTCTGGAGCCGGTTGTGCTTCTGTTGCGGTGTGTAGATGGGCATTGGCATCGAACACCTCATCACATTGCCCGCACCGCACCCAGCCATCTGAAATACGCAACTGGTCCGGCACGACTTTGAACATCGTGGAGCATGCCGGGCACTGGGTAATCAGACTCATTGCGTCACATTGTAGTGGTCGCAAACACCGCAGTTATACGGCAGCTGTCATCAAGATCCACCCGTCTTCGGTGTCTGCCACCGAAAGGGTGCAATAAGGCGCATAGGCCGCTTTCAGCTCGTCCGCTTGGCGCTCCAATATTCCGGCTAGCACGAGGTGCCCGCCCGCCTTGACATGCGCACGCAACAAGGGAGCCAGCACTTTTAATGGAGTCGCCAATATATTGGCCAACACCACATCAAACTCGCCCTGAGCCGCTTCGGGCAGACCGGCAGACAGCTCCACCTGATTAGCTTGCGCATTCAGCACTGTGGAGTCGACCGCAGCCTGATCAATGTCGACCGCGATAACTTCAGTCGCACCGAATTTGGCTGCCCCAATCGCAAGAATGCCGGAGCCACACCCGTAATCCAGCACCCGGCCCGCAGCGCCGTGGCCTGCGATCCAGCGCAAGCACATGCGCGTCGTCGGATGCGTGCCGGTACCAAAGGCCAGACCGGGGTCCAAGCGAATGACCTCTTTGGCCTGCGCGGGAGGCTCGTGCCATGTGGGCACGATCCAGAACTCGGGGGTAATCTCCACCGGCGCAAACTGCGACTGGGTCAAGCGCACCCAATCCTGGTCTTCCAAGGCATCGATCCCCAGAACCTGGCAACCTTCAAAGAAATCCTGGGCCTGCAACAGCGCACAAGCCTCATCGGCTTGCGTGCGCTCTGCAAACAAGGCAATCACCCGTGAGCGCTGCCATCCGTCTTTCGGCGGTGGCATACCGGGCTCACCAAACAATGCTTGTTCGGCATCCGTCTGGGCATCAGCGTCTTCGACACTGACGCTCAGGGCATCCAATGCGTCCAGCGCATCACTCAGGTTTTCGACCCGGTCTTCGGGACACATCAAACGCAATTCAAACATGCAACGCCTTATCGCTTGTGTTGTTCCAGCCAGTGCTCCAGGTAGTGGATGTTGGTTCCACCGTCCATGAACTTGGC
>DAINNP010000333.1:0-2225 GCA_036735785.1 Rhodoferax sp.
AAGCAGGGCTTGAAGATCGGCTCGTTTTTGCAGTCGTCTTCCGGCGTCACCGTGACCGACCTGGACGGCAATGTGTTCATCGACCTGACGGGCTCGTATGGCGTGAACCTGATGGGCAATGACTTTTACAAGGAGTGCATTGACGAAGGTGCTGCCATTGCGCGCGACCTCGGCCCTGTGCTGGGCGCATATCACCCGGTCATGGTGGACAACGTGCAGCGCCTGCGCAAAGCCTCGGGCATGGACGAGATGTCTTTCCACATGTCCGGCACCGAGGCGGTCATGCAAGCCGTGCGCCTGGCCCGCTACCACACCGGCCGCAAGAAGCTGGTGCGTTTTTGCGGTTCTTACCATGGCTGGTGGGGCGATGTGCAGCCCGGCATCGGCAACCCGATGACGGCCAAAGACACCTTCACCTTGTCTGAAATGGGCGAGGGCACTCTGCGCGTGCTGCGCAAGCGCCGTGACATTGCGTGCATCTTGATCAACCCCTTGCAGGCCCTGCACCCCAACATGCCGGCGCCTAGCGACGGCTCTTTGCTGGATGGTTCGCGCAAAGCCGGGTTCGACAAAGCGGCCTACACCGCATGGCTGCAAACCCTGCGCACGATTTGCGATGAGCGTGGCATCGCGCTGATCTTTGACGAGGTGTTTGTTGGCTTCCGCCTCGCGGCCGGTGGCGCACAGGAATACTTCGGCGTGCGTGCTGATATGGTGACCTATGGCAAGACACTGGGCGGCGGGCTGCCCATTGGTGTGCTGTGCGGCAAGCGCGAATGGATGCGCCGCTTCCGTGAAGACGCTCCCGCTGATATTTGCTTTGCCCGCGGCACTTTCAATTCGCACCCCTATGTGATGGGCGCCATGAATGCCTTTATGCGCAAGCTCGAAACACCCGAGGTACAAGCGCTCTACACCGATCTGGATGGTGTTTGGAACCGCCGAGCCAGCCAGCTCAACCACGCCATGGAGGCGGCGGGTCTGCCGGTACGAGTGGCCAACCTGTCGACCATCTGGACCGTGACCTACACGCAGCCCGGCTGCTACCACTGGTTGTTTCAGCACTATTTGCGTTTGCAAGGGCTGGCCTTGAGCTGGGTGGGAACCGGTCGCATGATCTTCAGCCTGAATTTCAGCGATGCGGACTTTGAGGAGGTAACCCACCGGTTTGTGGCGGCGGGTCAGGCGATGCAGCAGGACGGTTGGTGGTGGACCGATGGCGCCCAGACGCACAAGGTCATCAAGCGCCGCATCCTGCGGGAGATGCTGGCCGCCAAGTTCTGAGCCTCAGAGGGCCGGAACCTGGCGACGGGTTCCGGTCAGGTGGGTGCGTGGTCCATATTGCCGCGGGGCTCAATGAGTTCGCCGCGCATCAGGGCCAGAGGTGCTTTGTAGTAAAGCTTGATGTCGTGGAAGGGGTCGGTGATGATTTTGGTCATCCACACCAGACCGGACATCACGTCTTTGATAAAGAAAAGGTGCACGGTGCGGAAGATCAATCCGCCCACGCCCACTGCCAGCCAAAGTTCGCCGGTGTGACGGGCAAATGCTTCAAAGCCGGTGGTGGCCTCGTAGTAGCCGAACAGGGTGGGGTCGATCCAAAGCATCACCGGTGCTGCGGCCCAGACGGCCATGAGCACCACTTTGCGCTGCAGGTTGTAGCCGACTTTGATCTCTTCTTTGTATTCGTGGGTGGCCTTGTTGACCTCGTCATAGCCCCGCGGTTCAAAGAAAAAGTGGCCGGATTGGCGGGCCGTCATCGAGATCAGCCAGGCGACCAAAGCCGCTACGGCGGGGTCTTTGAAGAGCAGCGCATAGGCCACCACAAAGCTGATCGCGCTGACCAAGTGCAAAGACTGGTTGATGCGGCTGTGGTGGTAATAGCGGTGGTCATCCCAGCGCTGGATTTTGAGTTGCTTAAAAAATTCCTGCATGGACAGAGTCTCCTGAAAACAGAAGATTCATGCTATCGCCGCATGATGGCAGCGGCGTGACAAGGTCCGTGACAGTTGCGTGAAAGCGCAGACTCAGTCTTTGGTGGCGTGGCGCTGCACGCAGTCAATATAGGCATTGCCGTCGGGTGGCCGGCCGGCCCGCTGGCTTTCCCAGAGCATGGTGCCCAGGCACTCCATGGTTTCGTGGTGGGCCTGGTGCAAAGAGTTCCGCTTGTGGGTCAGCAGCTCCACCGCCTGCCGGATGCCCCGCGGCTGGTCGATGCTGCACTG
>DAINNP010000334.1:0-2223 GCA_036735785.1 Rhodoferax sp.
AAGTAGTCGTACTCAATGGCGTAGCCGGGGCGCAAGATGTGCGCGTTTTCCAGGCCGGCCATGCTGCGCACCAGGTCGTACTGAATATCAAACGGCAGGCTGGTGCTGATGCCGTTGGGGTAGTACTCGTGGGTGGTCAGGCCTTCGGGCTCCAGAAAGATCTGGTGGCTGTCTTTGTCGGCAAAGCGGTTGATCTTGTCTTCCACACTCGGGCAGTAGCGCGGGCCCACGCCCTCGATCTTGCCGGTGAACATCGGGCTGCGGTCGAACCCGCTGCGGATGATGTCGTGGGTGCGCTCGTTGGTGTGGGTGATCCAGCACGGCACTTGCTGCGGGTGCATGGCGGTGTTGCCCATGAAGCTCACCACCGGCATCACATCGCTCATGCCACCGGCGACACCGTCACCGGGCTGCTCGATGCACTTGCTGAAGTCGATGCTGCGGCCGTCGATGCGTGGCGGGGTACCGGTCTTGAGGCGACCTTGCGGCAGCTTCAGTTCCTTGAGTCGGGCAGACAGCGACACGGCGGGCGGGTCCCCTGCCCGGCCGGCGGCGTAGTTGTTCAGGCCCACATGGATCTTGCCGTCCAAGAAGGTGCCGGCGGTCAGCACCACGGTCTTGCCGCGGAACTGGATACCGACCTGGGTCACCGCACCCACCACACGGGCACCGTCTCCGTCGCCCTCGACCATCAAATCGTCCACCGCTTGCTGGAACAGCCACAGGTTCGGCTGGTTCTCCAGCATCCGTCGGATGGCGGCCTTGTAGAGCACACGGTCCGCCTGCGCGCGGGTCGCGCGCACTGCAGGGCCCTTGCTGCTGTTGAGAATACGGAACTGGATACCCGACTCGTCGGTGGCCAGCGCCATCGCACCGCCCATGGCGTCCACCTCTTTGACGAGGTGCCCTTTGCCAATACCGCCAATGCTGGGGTTGCAGCTCATCTGGCCCAAGGTCTCGATGTTGTGGGAGAGCAGCAGGGTTTTGCTGCCCATGCGGGCAGCGGCGAGCGCAGCTTCGGTGCCGGCATGGCCGCCGCCGACAACGATGACGTCGAATTCTTGTGGGTACAACATGGCAAGGGGGCGCAAGGGCGGACCACGGTGCGGGTCCGGCCGGCGCAAAAAGAAAGGGAGTTGCCTATTTTAACGGCAGCTCCCCTTTTTGCCGAGTGCGGGGGCTTGCTGCTATGACAGCCGATGACTTAATGAATAGAAACGCTCTTCGCGCTCATGAACACAAGGGTAATTGCTCCTATTTTGGTAGCATCAGGCGAGTGCCGCCTCGCGCCTCAAAAGCTCGGCATCCCGGAACTCGATGTGCCCGTACCCCAGCGCCAGCGCGCCTGCGCTCACCAGGTACTTGAGTTCTTTGGCGAGCGTTTGGCGCGTCACGCCGAGCATCATGGCCAGTTCTTCGTGAGAGACCTGCACACCGCTGCGACTCTCGTGGGAAAGGGTCATGTCTCCGCGGGCCAGGCTGATCAGGCGCCGCGCGACCCGGGTGCGCGTAGATCGCAACATCGAGTCCTCGACCAGACCACACAAGCCCCGCACCCGGGTTGCCAGCAGTACGCTGATGCCGTGCACAAAACCGATCCGCTGCATCAAGCCCTGAAAATCACGCGGCGTAATCACCAGCAACGTGCCAGCCTGCAGGGCAACGACATCGTGGGGACGGATTTCCCCATCCACCATGGAAGTCTCACCGAACCAGTGTCCGGCCTCCAGGACCGACAAAATCCCTTCGCGGCCATCTTCTCCCGAGGCAGTAACCCGGAACACGCCGGAGAGCACGCCATAAAAGCCGCCACTCATATCCCCACGGCGGTAAACCACCTCACCCGGAGATACTTCTTGCTCAATGGCCACTGCCAACAGCGCTTTGCGCTCGGCGAGTGGCAAGCGATCGAACCAGGTGTTGATTGACATTTTTTTGAATAACTCTGCTTTGGAGTGTGTCATCCATTCCCCTTTAGTGATTACCCTGAATCGTAAATTTTTTTACAGTATATCGGTCGTGATGCAAGTACGCTGGCCCCTGTTGTAACAAGGGAGGCACCTATGCCCGCTTCATCCGTGCAAGCCCACATCAGTGCGCGCCTACCGGGCCCGGATTACCACTTCCTCATCAACCCTTATGGATTGATGTTTGACGAAATCACTGCAAGTAGTCTCGTCAAAGTGGACCAGCATTGCAATAAGCTGAATGACTCACCCTACT
>DAINNP010000335.1:0-2222 GCA_036735785.1 Rhodoferax sp.
TGCGCCGTGATTTCGATATCGTGGTCACCAACGCTGGCGGCCCGCCCCCCGGCGACTTCCGCGACTGGGACCGCGAGGCCTGGATCAAGGCGGTAGACGCCAACATGCTCACCCCGATTGAGCTCATCAAGGCCACGGTGGACGGTATGGCCGCGCGCGGGTTCGGGCGCATTGTGAACATCACCTCCAGCTCGGTGAAGTCGCCGATCGACATTCTGGGCTTGTCCAACGGTGCGCGCAGTGGCCTGACCGGCTTTGTGGCCGGCGTGGCCCGCAGCAGCCTGGCCGCCAAGGGCGTGACCATCAACAACCTGTTGCCCGGCAAGTTTGATACCGACCGCATTGCCACCACCGTGAAGGCGGCGGCTGCCAAGTCCGGCAAGTCGGTGGAAGAGGTGCGCGCCAGCCAGCAGGCGCAAATCCCCATGGGCCGCTATGGCACGCCGGCTGAGTTTGGCCAGGTGTGCGCCTTCTTGTGCAGCCAGCAGGCCGCCTACATGACCGGCCAGAACGTGCTGCTCGATGGCGGCGCCTTCACCGGCACGTTTTAAGGCAAGACCGTGCGCCCTGCCGCCTGCTGGCGGTAGGCTTTGGGTGTGACCCCGAAGCGCTGCTTGAAGCAGCGGATGAAATAGCTGGCGCTGGCAAAGCCGCTGCACCAGGCCACTTCTTTGACGGCGGCATCGCCCTCGGTCAGCAGCCGTGCGGCGCGGGCCAAGCGCTGCTGCAAGATGACTTGCCATAGGTGCTCCCCGGTCAGGCTGCTGTACAGATGCGACAAGTAGTCCGCGGTGCAGCCCAGGTCGTGCGCCAATGCGGCCACCGTCAGGTCGGTTTCGCCCATGCGGTTTTGGATCAACATGCGCAGCTTGCTGAGCACCGGGGGCTCGGCAGACACGGTTTTTTGCGGCGCATCGAGCAAGCGGGCCACACCGGTGAGGGCGCTGAGCAGCAAGGCGCGTTGCTGCACCGGCCACAGGCCCGCAGTGTCGTCGGGCGGGGGCGTGGCGGCGTCGCGCAGCCAGCCCTCGATGCGCATCGCGTCGGGGTGTTGGCAGGTTTCCAGGTAGAGGCTGGCGGGCACGCCGGGTCGCACTTCATGGGCCAGGTGGCACGACATGCGCTGGCTGTCCGCCGAGATCACCAGGTTGCAAAAAGCCTGCGCCTCGTGCCCGCTGACCCATTCGTCGTGCAGCAATTTCGGGGGCACTACCAGCACTTGGCCCGGCGTGAGCGCGAGCTGCCCGTGCGGAAAGGTGAACCGCGTTTGCCCCGCCATCTGCAAAAACACCTCGGCATGCAAATGCATATGGCCGGCACCACGGGCTGTGCCGGCAGGTTGCGGCGGGGGGCTCTGCAGCGGCAAGGTGCCTTGGGCCGCTTCGCGGATAAAGCGTGCCACCGCGTCGCGCAGTTGGCGGGCGTAGGCTGGCGCCTCCGGGTGGTCGCAGGCGATGGCGGCCACACACGGCCCGACCCCGTGCACTGCATCTAAGATTTTTACTACTTTTGACATCGGATTGATATTGATCGCCGCCGGCACTACCGCAAAGGCTGGTTACGCTATAGCTATGAATCTGACTATTGTGAACGCAGGGCACCCGGGTGCCAAGCTCTTGCCATCCAAGAATTTCGCTATTTTTAGCTCAGGGGTTTGCCGTGGATAAAGGGTTTGAACATGGCAGCCCCTCGCAAATCCGCCGGGCAATTTGGGCCACCCGGGGCTTGTTTGCGCTGCTGGGTGTTTTCAGTGCGGTGTGGGGTGTGCACATTCCATCGGTCAAGCAGCGCTACGCCTTGGGCGAGGGCGCGCTCTCGCTGGTGCTGGTAGCAGCGGCGGTGGGCGCCGTGTCTGCGGTGATGTTTGCAGGCCGGGTGATCGGCCTGCTGGGGGCGCGCCAAACGGCCATGCTCTGCGCGGTGGTCATGGCCGGCATGTTGGGCTTGGTGTTGCATTGGCCGGGTTTGCCATGGCTGCTGCTGGCGATGCTGTTGTTCGGCGCGTCGCTCAGCGTGTTTGATGTGGCCATCAACACCGAGGGCTCGGCGCTCGAGGTCGCCGGGGGCCAACCCATCATGGGGAGCTTGCACGGCATGTTCAGCTTGGGGGCCATGGGCGGGGCGGCGCTGGCGGCCGGCATGTTGGGTGCCGGGGTGTTGGCCGAGTGGCAGTTGCTGGGTGTAGGCGTGTCGGTCGCGGTGGCGATCTGGATCGGTGCGCG
>DAINNP010000336.1:0-2220 GCA_036735785.1 Rhodoferax sp.
GGGGTGCCGGGGGCGGGTCGTTGCCCTGCTAGGGGCGCAGGCCAGTCCAGTGTGGCGGAGAGCGCGGCATACGGGGTAGCGGTGGCAATGTCGTCCACGGTTTCGCTGCGGCCGATCCAGTCTTGCAAATTCATGCTGCGTGCTCCCCGGCTCAATCGATTTGAATCTTGGCCGCGGTCACCACCGCTTTCCAATGGGCGGCTTCTTTCTTGACGAAGGCTTTGAGCTGGTCTGGGGTGCCTGTTTCGACTTCTGCGCCCTGGTCCTCAATCTTCTTCTCGGTCGCTTTGTCGGTCAGGATGGCGTTCATCTCCTTGTTGAGCTTGTCGATGACGGCCTTGGGTGTTTTGGCGGGTGCAAACATCGCGTACCACTGCGACATGTTCACGTTGGCAATGCCTTGCTCCGCCAGCGTGGGCAGTTCCGGCATCACGATGGAGCGCTTCTCGCCGGCAATGCCCAGGGCGCGCAGCTTGCCGCCCTTGACCTGCGGGTAGGCGGTAAACATGCTGGGGAACATGAGCTGAGTGCTGCCCGCAATAGTGTCCACGACGGCGGGTGCAGAGCCCTTGTAAGGAATGCCCTGCATTTCCAAAGCTGCGGACATCCGGAACAGCTCGCCTGCAATATGCGGGGCGGTGCCATTGCCCGCGCTGGCGTAGTTGAAAGTGTTGGGTTTGGCTTTGATCAGCTGGACCAGCTCTTTCGCATTTTTGGCGGGCACGTTGTTGTTCACCACCAGCACGGTAGGGGACGCAGCAATCATTCCGATGGGCTCGAAGTCAGTGACCGGGTCGTACTTCAGCTTTTGCAGGGCCGGGTTGATGCCATGGGTGGCGATGTAGCCCAGCATGATGGTGTAGCCGTCAGGTGCAGCTTTGGCCACATGTTCAGAGGCAATGGCGCCGCCGGCACCAGCCTTGTTTTCTACTACAACGGATTGGCCGAGTTTGGCACTGAGGCCTTGGCCGATGATCCGGGCAATCGCGTCATTGGCGCCGCCCGCAGCCGTCGGGACCACGATGGTGATGGTTTTTTCAGGCCATGCTTGGGCGAGTGCCTGTGAAAGCGGGGTAAACAGTGCGCCAAGGGCAAAGGTGGCGGTGAGCAAGTTCTTCAAGGGCATAACCGTGTCTCCTGATTGTTGTGAGCCGGATGTTGCGCTGTTGCCGTTGATTTGTGAATTGCAACTTTTGCTAGCATTGCTGCATGGCACGCATCAATTTTGATTTACAGCAACTGCAGGCTTTTGTGGCCGTGGCCGAGCGGGGTAGCTTTCGCGCTGCGGCAGACGAGATTCATTTGTCGTCTCCGGCGTTGAGCCGGCGTATAGAGCGGCTGGAGTCCATCCTGGGCGCCAAGCTGTTTAACCGCACCACCCGCGATGTGAAGCTAACGCCGCTGGGGCGCACTTTTCTCGAGCGCGCCCGCGCGGCGCTGGACGACCTAGAAGCCGCCATGCTCGGCATCTCTGACATCGCCGGAAGCCGAATCGGGCGTGTGACGGTGGCCTGCGTGCCCTCAGCAGCGCTGCACTTTTTGCCCTCGGTGGTCAGTTCATTTAGCGACAAATTTCCGAAAATCCGCATCCGCTTGATGGATGAGGCCGCCGGCCAAGTGGTGGCCAGTGTGCTGGCGGGTGAGTGCGACTTCGGCATCGCGTTTATGGGCAACCAGGTGCCGGGGGTGGACTTCCTGCCGATTCATGATGACGAGTTTGTGCTGGCTATGCCCCGCGGACACGCCATGGCCAAGCGCCGTTCCGTGGCGTGGGCAGATTTGGCCGATGAAAAGTTGATTGCCGTCGCGCGGAGCAGCGGCAACCGTCAGCTGCTAGACGACGCCTTAGCCCGCGCCGGCTGCAACCCCTCTTACCGTTTTGAAGTCAGCCACATTGCCACGCTGTTGGGCATGGTGGAGGCGGGTCTGGGCATGGCAGCCGTGCCGCGGCTGGCGCTACCCGCAAACCACCCTACCTTGGTGGGGGTGGCTTTACGGCAGCCGGCGGTGTCCCGGCAACTGGGGCTTACCACTTTGCATGGCGCTACCCTGAGTGCGCCCTCGCAGGTGTTTTACGAGCACCTACGCGCGGCGCTTCAGGCCAAGAAAAAGCCTAAGGCGTGAGCGTTGTCGGCACCGCCTCGGCCAGCATATCGGGGTAGTCCCGGCTGAAGTGCAGGCCGCGGCTCTCAA
This sequence comes from Rhodoferax sp., assembly GCA_036735785.1. GTDB lineage: Bacteria > Pseudomonadota > Gammaproteobacteria > Burkholderiales > Burkholderiaceae_C > Allorhodoferax. The sequence continues at coordinate 2,194 of DAINNP010000336.1, forward strand.
CGCGGGCCTGGGCGCTTTTCACAATCA
>DAINNP010000337.1:0-2213 GCA_036735785.1 Rhodoferax sp.
GCCCACGTAAATATTGCGCAGAAAGCTATAAAAATCATAGCAAATCATTGCGCTAAAAGACTGGTGCCGATGCTCTACGCAAGAAACTGGCAAAGCGCGGCACGCCCTGCTCTGTAAGCCCCCGGAACCTGAAAGTCACCCAACTGCCGGCCGGAGGCGGGTCTGCTCGCTGGGCATCGGTAAAGCCACTGCCCAGCTTGAAGCGTTGCGGTTTGCCGCCCTCGGCACCCACCCACTCCACCAGCAGCGCCCCGGTTGTGCCCTGCAAGCGCCCCTGTCCGGGTATATGGGCGAGCACCTGCGCCTCGGCGTCCTGAAATGGTTTGAACTTCACCAGCGAAACGGATCGTCCGGGCAGGTACAACGCAGAGTCGCGGTGCAGCACCAGCCCCTCACCGCCGCCAGCGACTGTGCGCTCCAAAAGTACCCTCAAGGCGGCGGCGTCCGGAACCGGGTACTGTTCCACCGCCTGGACCCATGGCTGGCGAAGCGCATTTACGGTGGTCTGCAAAGCGGCATACCGGTGACCAAACGGCCCTCCGTGGCTTGGCAAGTCAAACACCATGTACCGCAGAGTGCGCCACGCCGCCTCATCCGGACGCTGTTGCCGGACTGTGGACACTGCCTCTTCAAACCGCCCATGCCCAGCCCACAACTCGCCATCCATCGGGCGTGCCGGCCAACCGGCGGTGAACCATGCAGGCGCGGCGATGGCGTGGCCACCCCGTGTCATCAGGCGCTGGCCATCCCAATAAGCGCGCACTCCGTCGTATTTCTCGCTCACGTGTGCATCTGCCAGCCCGAAGCGGCCGTGGTATTCACCGGCCAGCATGAGCGGAGGGCGCATCAGGATCTCCTGAGCCTGTGCGGGCAGTGCAGGAAGCAGCGTCCCAACCGCTGCGCCCCCCAAGCCCTGGAGAATGTGGCGACGATACAGCGCTGCAATAGTGGGCATGCGGGTGCTCCTGGAGTGCGTAGACGATTCTTGACTTAGCTCAAGTCAGTGTAGCCAAGCAGGCTTACACTGAATCCACACAACCGGAGACATCCCATGAAGATTTTGCTTGCAGTAGACGGAAGCAGTTACAGCAAGAAAATGCTGGCTTACCTGAGTACCCATGAGGCTTTGCTGGCGCCGGGCCACGAATACACCGTTTTCCACGCGCAACCGGCATTGCCTCCGCGTGCCAAGGCGGCCCTCGGCAAATCGACGGTGGACCAGTACCACGCGGAAGAAGCCGACAAGGTGCTTGCACCGATTGCCAAGTTTCTCAAGCGCCATGGCATTGATGCCGCTCTGACCTGGAAAGTGGGCTCCGCAGGTGCCTTGATCGGCAAACTGGCAGATTCCGACGGATTCGATTTGCTCGTCATGGGCTCTCACGGCCACAGCGCGCTGGGCAATCTGGTGATGGGTTCGGTGACCACCCAAGTGCTTGCCCACTGCAAGACACCGGTGCTGTTGGTACGCTAAGCACCCCTGCAACTGCAGTGCGCAAGCGGCTCTGGCCTGATGCCGGGCCGCTTTATTTTTTGGGGAGCACTGCGCTTACCAGAGCCCCTGTCGCTCGCACGCCGGTTTTCACAACCACCCCCCGTGAGCCACCAGATATGTTGCATTCGCCGTTCCTCCGTCGATGTTGATAGCGAGGTTGTCGGCGTGAACCGGTCGCACCTGAAGTGCAATACTGCAGGCTTTACCCGTCTGAAAAAACGGGGACACACTTGGGAAATACGCGCTAGCGGCTATTCAAACCATCGAAGCAGGTGGACAGCACCAGATCAATGATTTGTTCATCGGTGTGTTGGCCGCCCATGCGCAAGAACTCCAGCACCGGGTCGCAGGCGCGGGCGTACAAGGTGTAGAGCACCGCAATTGCGGGTAGCGCAGGGTTGATAGCGCCTTGGGCTTGTGCGGCCTCGATCCAGCCTCCCACGCGGTCGCTCACGTCCATCAGGCCATCCATGTAGGCTTTGTGACTCATCAACGTGGAGCGCAAGGTGGAGTTCTGGCTGGGGAGTGAGGGCATCTCGCCGGCCAGCTTTAACAGCATGGTCCAACGCACAACTGCCCGTAGCTTTTGCAGCGCAGGCATATCTTCGGGCAAAGAATCCAGAAACGCCTGCGCCTGCCCCATCAAGTGCGCCATGGCGGCGGCGGCCAGGTCTTCTTTGCTGGGAAAGTGTTTGTACAGGCTGGCCTTGGCAATGCC
>DAINNP010000338.1:0-2191 GCA_036735785.1 Rhodoferax sp.
CGTAACCGGTGGGGTTGTGGCAGCAAGCGTGCAGCAGCACGATGGTGCCTTCTGCCGCGCCGTTCAACTTGGCCAGCATGCCGTCAAAGTTGATACCGCCCAAGCCGCCGTTGGCGCTCTGGTCGAAATAGGGGTAGGTGTCCACGGGGAAGCCGGCGTTGGTGAACAGCGCGCGGTGGTTTTCCCAGCTGGGGTCCGAGATCAGCACGGTGGCGTTGGAGCTGATTTTCTTCAAGAAGTCAGCGCCGATCTTCAGGCCGCCTGTGCCGCCGATGGCTTGCACGGTGGCCACGCGGCCGCTCTTGACCACGTCAGAGTCTGCGCCGAATACCAGGGCTTTCACTGCTGCGTCGTAGGCCGCAATACCGTCAATTGGCAGGTAGCCACGGGCAGTGGGCTTGTCCATCATGGTCTTTTCAGCGGCTTGCACGCACTGCAGCAGGGGTAGCTTGCCGTTGTCGTCGAAATACACGCCCACGCCGAGGTTCACTTTGCTGGGGTTGGTGTCAGCGTTGAATTGTTCGTTCAGACCCAGGATAGGGTCACGGGGAGCCATTTCGACGGCAGTAAAAAGAGACATGAATAAGTCCTGAACGGAGGGGGCGATGAACGGTTCTGTGGAGAGCCGCGGAGGAAATGCGTATTTTAAACGGCACCGAGATGGTGCCCGCTCTTACGATGCGATGGTGCCAAAGCCTTTTGCGAGCCTGCGGGTGGTGTCCGCTGCGGATTCGTTCAAGCAGCCTTGCATGTTGGTGCCGGCCCACAAGGGGCTGAAGTCGTCCGAGCCGGCTGCCTCGGCACGGGCCCTGAGCGGGGCCACGGCCGCCGTGGCCAGCGGAAATGCGGGTGCCTCAGGGTTCATGGGGCCCAGGCTTTGCATGGCGTGGTTCACGATGCCGCGGGCTGGCCTGCCGGTGAAAATGTTGGTGAGCGCGGTGGTGCGCGGTGGTGTCGCTTGGAGTGCCCTCCGGTGCAGCGCGCTGGTCGTGGCTTCGTGACAGGTCAGATAGGCTGTACCCACCTGCACACCCGCAGCGCCCATGGCCATCGCTGCGGCGACATCGGCATCGCTTGCAATGCCACCCGCGGCTAGCACCGGGATGCGCAGCTCTTGGACCAATGGCGGCAGCAAGTCCGCCAAGGGGCGCTGGGTACTGAGGTCTGTATGCAAGAACACCCCCCGGTGCCCACCCGCCTCCAGACCCTGTGCAATCACGATATCGGCACCATGGTTCTGCAACCAGAGACCTTCCTCTACTGTGGTGGCGGACGACATCACCAAGCTACCCATGGCTTTGGCCCGCGCGAGCAACGCAGGAGCCGGCAGGCCAAAATGAAAGCTCACCACCGCGGGCCGAAATGACTCCAGCACCTCGGCCATGGCCTCTGAAAAAGGTGCCCGGCCCGGCCCGGGCACCATGTCTTGGCCGGTCAACTGCCATTGCTGGTAATGGGGATGCAGGGTTTCCATCCAACGCGCTTCCCTCGGCGGATCCGGCACTGGTGGCGTATGGCAAAAGAAATTTACATTGAATGGGTGTAGCGTGAGCGCGCGCAGCCCGGCGAGCTCGCGCTCCAGCGACTCGGGCGTGTGCATGGCCGCTGGCAAAGAGCCCAGTGCGCCCGCGTTGCAGACGGCAGCCGCCAAGGCAGCACCTTGTGCGCCAGCCATGGGTGCCTGAACAAGGGGCAGCCGTACCCCGGGAAACAAAGTGCTTTGCAAGTCAAACCCCCTACAGTTGCGCAGCTAGTCTACAGTCTTGGGTTTCGTGCTTTTTCTGCTGTCCGGACCTACTCTCATGCCTGCCTCCAAAAATCCCGTGCCCCTCGCCGTCGTGGAAAACGATGATTCGGCGCAAGTGCGTACCGGTACCTTTGTCAGTTTCCCGGGGTCGCCTTTTGAGCTGTACCAGCCCTATCCGCCCGCGGGGGACCAGCCGGAAGCGATTGATCAGCTGGTGAGTGGTGTGGAAGATGGCGAGGTTTTTCAAACCTTGCTGGGCGTGACCGGGTCGGGCAAGACGTTCACCATGGCGAACGTGATCGCCCGTTTGGGCCGTCCTGCGATCGTGTTTGCCCCGAATAAGACACTTGCTGCCCAGCTGTACAGCGAGTTCCGCGAGTTCTTTCCGAAGAATGCGGTGGAGTATTTCGTCAGCTACTACGACTACTACCAGCCCGAGGCCTA
>DAINNP010000339.1:0-2184 GCA_036735785.1 Rhodoferax sp.
CTATGGCCAGCAGCCTTCTTGCCCTTTTGGACGACATTGCCACCATCCTCGACGATGTGGCCGTACTCAGCAAAGTGGCGGCCAAGAAAACCGCCGGTGTTTTGGGGGACGACCTGGCCCTGAATGCCCAACAGGTCACCGGCGTGTCTGCCGAGCGCGAGCTGCCGGTGGTGTGGGCTGTGTGTAAAGGCTCGCTGCTGAACAAGGCGATTCTGGTGCCCGCGGCCCTGGCTATCAGCATCGTGGCGCCGTGGCTGGTCACGCCGCTGCTGATGATTGGCGGTGCCTTTTTGTGTTTTGAGGGCTTTGAGAAGCTGGCCCACAAGTTTTTGCACCGCGCAGAAGACGACGCGGCGCATCAGGCAGAGCTGCTGCAGGCGCTGCAGAACCCGGCGGTAGACCTGGTGGCTTTGGAGAAAGACAAGATCAAGGGCGCGATTCGCACCGACTTCATTCTCTCGGCCGAAATCATCGCCATCACCTTGGGAACTGTGCAAAACGTGCCGTGGACCACGCAGTTGGCGGTGTTGTCTGCGGTGGCGCTGCTGATGACCGTGGGGGTGTATGGCTTGGTCGCCGGTATCGTAAAAATTGACGATGCGGGCTTGTACCTGACCCGCCGTCCCGCTGCCACGCCCCAAGGCGGTTGGGTGCAGGCGCTGGGGCGTGGCTTGTTGTGGGCGGCGCCGGTGTTGATGAAGGTGCTGTCGGTGGCTGGCACCGCTGCCATGTTCTTGGTGGGCGGTGGCATTCTGGTGCACGGACTGCCGTTTTTGCACCACCTGACCGAGGGCCTGCCTTTGAGCTTTGTGTGGGATGGCCTGGTCGGTGTCGTAGCGGGCGCCTTGGTATTGGCTGCTGTCGTGCTGGTGCAGCGGGTGCGCGGTGGTTTGAAGGCAAATTGAGTGGTGGCCAGCGTAGCGTCTGCGCAAGCAGCTCCTAAATCCATAGCAACTGGCGTGGCGCTGGCGATTGCCGGTTCGATTGCTTTTAGCGGCAAAGCCATCATCGTCAAACTGGCCTACCGCTACCCCGGGGTGGATGCGGTCAGCCTCATCATGCTGCGCATGCTGATGGCCTTGCCATTTTTTCTAGGGCTGGTGTGGTGGGCTGGCTACCGGGCCCGCAAGGCCGGTGCCGTGGTGGTGCCACTCACGGGCAAAGACAAGCTGGGCATTGTGGGGCTGGGCATTACCGGCTACTACTTGGCCAGCTACCTCGACTTTGCGGGCTTGGCTTATATCTCTGCGTCGCTAGAGCGGCTGATTCTTTATCTCAACCCTACGCTGGTCGTGTTGCTGGGCGTGGCTCTTTACGGCAAAAAGGTGAGCTTGCCCCAAGCCGCCGGCATGGCGCTTAGCTATGGCGGCGTGTTGCTGGTGTTTGGGCACGAGGTCAGCTTTGCCGGGGGCAATGCGGCCTTGGGCGCAGCCTTGGTGCTGGGCAGCGCCATAAGCTACGCGCTGTACCTGTCATACAGCGGGGAGCTGGTGCAGCGCCTGGGCTCGCTGCGCTTGGTGGGGCTGGCCACCAGTGTGGCGTGTGTGCTGTGTATCGCCCAGTTTGTGATTTTGCGGCCGCTGGACACTGCATTTGCGGTGGCACCGGAGGTGCTGTGGCTGTCGCTGCTCAATGCCATTGCCTGCACCGTGGTGCCGGTGATGCTGGTCATGATGGCGATCGAGCGCATCGGCTCGGGGCTGGCGGCGCAGGTGGGGATGGTGGGGCCCATGTCCACCATCCTGATGGGGGTGCTGCTGCTCGACGAGCCGATGAACCTGTGGGTGATCGGTGGCACCATTCTGGTGCTGCTGGGTGTGTATGTGGTGAGTACCCGGCGCTAAAGCGCGGGGGCTTGGATAACTTCAATCGCAAAGGACTGGGTATGGACTTGGGAATCAAAGGCAAATGGGCGCTGGTCTGTGGTGCCAGTAAGGGGCTGGGCCTGGGCTGCGCGCAAGCACTGGCCGCCGAGGGTGTGAACCTGCTGATCGTGGCGCGCGGTGCCGAGGCTCTGGAGGCGTCTGCTACCAATTTGAGAGCGGCTTACGCAGCCAATACGGGCGCTGAGGTGCTATTTTGTGCCCAAGACATCACCACCGTGGCCGGCCGCGAGGCGGTGTTTGCCATGCGCCGTGATTTCGATATCGTGGTCACCAACGCTGGCGGCCCGCCCCCCGGCGA